>JANNFA010000242.1:0-4556 GCA_031379345.1 Candidatus Omnitrophota bacterium
CAGCGTTTCGCCGTTGAGCGTGCGCTCTTCCATCTTGGCTTTCAGTCCCAGCTTGCGATTTAACACGAAACGACCCACTCCGCCCAGATCATAACGGCGGGGATCAAAGAACATGCGCTCTACCATCGTCTTGGCGCTGTCAATCGTGGGCGGGTCTCCCGGACGGAGCTTCCTATAGATATCGATGTAGGCATCGCCGCCATTTTTGGTGTGATCTTTTTTAAGGGTTCCCATGATCTCTGCCGCCTCAGCCCGGCTGATCATGATGGATTTCACGCCGCAACCGGAGATCTTCGAGATAAGTTCGCGGGTGAGCGGGGTTCCTTGCTCAACGACGACCTCTTTTGTCTCGGGATCGACGACATGTTGAGCAAGCGTGTGGCCGACGAGATTCTTGGGGTTGTAACGGTTGATGGATTCGATCTTATCAATGCCGCAGAACGCCTTGATAATGGCTTCATCTGTTTCATAGCCGAACACGCGCAGAAGCGCGGTTGCCAGAAGCTTCTTTTTGCGGTCGATATACGCGTACAGCGTGTCGTTGATGTCAAACTCAAACTCAAGCCAAACGCCGCGATGCGGGATCACTCTCGCGGAGAAAAGCATCTTGCCGTTCTGGTGCAGTGATTTTTCGAATGAAACGCCGGGCGAGCGGTGTAATTGGCTGACGATGACGCGTTCGTCGCCATTGATGACGAAGGTGCCGAAATCGGTCATCAACGGCATGTCGCCTACGTATATCTCTTGCTCTTTCGTGTCTTTGGGGCCCTTCAGGCGCACCTTGATCTTGAGAGGGACCGAATAGGTCGCGCCTTTCTTGTGACACTCTTCGAGGGAGTACTTCGGCTGGCCGAGGGAATACGAAACGTATTCGAGTTTATGTTTGGTGTCATAACTCTCTATCGGAAAGACCTCCTGGAACACTTCTTCAAGACCGATGTTACGGCGGCGGCTTTTGGGCACACCCAGCTGCAAAAAGTCATTGAAGGACTGTGTCTGAATCTCGATCAGGTTCGGAATCTCACAGACTTCCGGGATTTTTCCAAAATTATAGCGTTTCGTTTCCATTGCGTTTATGAACTTTCTAATTTGTCGTAAAATATAGACAAAAATACCCCATCCGACGGCCTACGCATGACCGTCAGATCCCGCCCTTCAGGGTATCGCTTATTTGAATTCGACTGTTGCGCCCGCTGCTTCGAGGGACTTCTTCATCGCTTCGGCATCCTTCATCGGCACATTTTCTTTCACCGCTTTGGGGGCCGCGTCTACAAGGTCCTTGGCTTCTTTCAGTCCAAGCGTCGTGACCGCACGGATCTCTTTGATCACGTTGATCTTATTTGCGCCTGCACTCTTGAGAACGACCGTCACAGAGGTCTTCTCTTCGACTACTGCGCCTGCCGCTGGGGCTCCTGCCGCTGCCGCTGCCATCGGGGCCGCTGCTGTCACACCGAATTTGTCTTCAAGTGTCTTTACGAGCTCTGCCAGTTCCAATACTGTCATGGCTTCGATAAGACCGACAATGTCTTGCTTCTTTGCTTCTGCTGTTGCTGTCATTTTCTTTCCCTCTCTCTATTTAAAGTTAGTCCGCCACAAAACGCGGCGGATTTTTAATTTTGTGACTTTTTCTTTTGGATCGCGTCGACAACGTTCACGAGCTTTCGCAGCGTGCCCGCCAGAACGTTCACGAATCCGGAGATCGGCGCCTGCATGCCGCCCAACACTTTGGACAGAAGCACTTCGCGTGAAGGAAGGCTTGCCAAAACTTTGACCTGGTCCGACGTCATCATACGGCCCTGCATGTAACCGGCCTGGACCTTGAATTTCTCATTTTCCTTTGCGAATTCCATGAGCGCCTTCGAAGAACCGACGACATCACCGCTGGTAAAAGCAATGCCGCATGCACCCTGGATATGGTCATTAAATTCCGTCAGCTTCGCCCGCTCAAAGGCCTTCTGGCCAAGGGTATTCTTAACGACAAAGTAACGTGTCTTAGCAGCGCGAAGTTTTGCGCGCAACTTGTCTATGGCTGCGGCCGGCACCGTGTCATGCCGAACAACAAAAAAAGGCTCGCCCCTCTTCAGCTCTTTTTCGATCTCTTTGATGATAAGGTCTTTTGAGACACGGCTGAAACCGGTTGTTTTCATGACTCGTCGGTCTCCGTTTCTTTTACGAATTTAGAAATATCCAGTCTGAGACCGGGGCCCATCGTGCTTGAAAGGTAGGCGCTCTTGAGCATGGTGCCTTTCAGAGACTTTGGCCGCGCCTGAAGAAGTGCATCGAGCAGGACATTCCCATTCTCGACAAGCTTCTGATCGTCGAACGAAAGTTTTCCGATAGCGGTGTGTACATTGCCCTGCTTGTCCATTTTAAACTCGATACGGCCGCCTTTGATCTCTTTGATCGCCTTTGCGGGATTGTCCGTGACGGTCCCGGCTTTCGGGGAAGGCATCAAGCCCCGGGGTCCGAGAATTTTACCTAGCTTCGCGATCTCACGCATCATGCTGGGCGTAGAGATGACGACGTCGAATTCCATCCAGCCGCCGTTGACCTTTTCGATCAACTCGTCGCCTCCCACAACATCCGCTCCTGCTTCCTTAGCCGCCTTGCCGCTGTCATCCTTAGAGAAAACAATGACGCGAAGAGTTTTGCCGGTGCCATGCGGAAGGGTCGTCGTCCCGCGAACACCCTGGTCAGAGGCCGTAAGGTCGACCCCGAGCTTGCACTGGACCTCGACGGAGGGGTCAAACTTTGTCTTTACAGCGCTCTTTAAAACTTTGATAGCGTCCTTAAGCTCATAAATTTTACCCTTTTCAACCAACTTGGCATTCTCTTTGACGCGTTTTGAAATTTTGGTCGCCATGTTATCCCTCGACGTCTATGCCCATGCTGCGTGCGGTGCCGCGTATGATCTTCTCGGCGCCGTCCATGTTCTTCGCGTTCAAGTCTTTCATTTTTTCTTCCGCGATCTGCCTGACCTGGTCTCGGGTCAGCTTGCCCACTTTTACCTTGTTCGGCTCTCCGGAGGCCGTCGCGATCCCACAAGCGCGCTTAAGAAGTACCGCGCTTGGCGGTGTCTTGATGATGAAATCAAATGTGCGATCCTCATAGACGGTGATGACTGCCGGCAGCGTAAGGCCCGCTCTGTCCTTGGTGCGCTCATTGAACTGTTTACAGAAATCCATGATATTGATACCGTGCTGACCGAGAGCGGGTCCGACGGGAGGCGCGGGATTCGCCTGGCCGGCAGGACAGTAAAGCTTGACGGTTGTTTTAATTTTTTTGGCCATGTTAGATCTTCTCCACTTGCCAGTATTCTAATTCGACCGGGGTTGTACGCCCAAATATCGCCACCAAAACCTTGAGCTTGCCCTTGTTCGGGTTCACTTCCTCAATATTGCCGTTGAAGTTGACGAAAGGCCCTTCCTTCACGCGGACACTCTCGCCCTTCTCATAAATAACCTTCGGCGTGGGCTTCTCTTTCTTTTCCTCTGCCTGCTTGATAATGGTCGAAACTTCCGCTTCCGAAAGAGGCAATGGCTTTTTTCCAGATCCGATAAACCCGCTAACGCCCGGTGTATTCTTGACTAGATACCAAGTCTCATCATTCAATTCCATCTCAATGAGCACGTAGCCAGGAAAAAACTTGCGTGTAGAAATGGTCTTCTTGCCAGACTTGATCTCAGACACTTTTTCCGTGGGAATCAGTATCTGGGTGATCTTTTCCTTGAGATTGAACTGCTGAGCGCGGCTCTCAAGCGTGGTCCGTACGGTTTCTTCGCGTCCGGTCTGCGTGTGAACGACGTACCAATGCTTCGCTGTCGAGGTCTCTACCAATTTTTTACCTTAAAAGTGTTCTGAGTGCCGATGAGAACAACACATCCGCCGCTCCGATAAATGAAGACAGAATCAGCATCATCATGAGAACCACCGCTGTCGAGCCGATGAGCTCCTCGCGCGTCGACCAAGTTACCTTCTGCATTTCCGCGCGTACTTCCTGAATGAATACTTTGACCTTATTAATCATATTCCTTATATATACCCGCTTTGTCGTTCGTACCGCCAAACTTCAGGAGCGGCAGGAATCGAACCTGCAGTTCCGGTTTTGGAGACCGGTGGTTTACCATTAACCGACGCTCCTATGTCTCTTTACCCGGATTTCCCAAACTTTATAAAAACAGAAAAAAAATACCCCTCGCGGAATCGTCCTATTTCCGTTGGGTACTCGAGTTATTTATTTCTGTTCTTTATGAACAGTATGTTTCCTGCAAAACGGACAAAACTTTTTGAGCTCTAGCCGTTCCGGGTGCTGCTTCTTATTTTTGTCACCCGTATAGTTCCGACGGCGGCAGGTGGTGCACTCAAATTCGACGAATTCTCTCATAATAGTCTTTCAGAATCAAGTTAATATTTCAGAAATAACTCCCGCCCCGACGGTGTGTCCACCCTCACGGATGGCGAAGCGAAGTTCCTTCTCCATGGCGATGGGGGTGATGAGTTCGGCAGAGACGGTGACTGTGTCGCCGGGCATCACCATCTCGACATCCTTGGGCAGC
>JANNFA010000245.1:0-2415 GCA_031379345.1 Candidatus Omnitrophota bacterium
TTTGAACAATCAAGAAGCCAAGATATTGGTAGGTGAGATCATCGCGATCCCGACGTTCGAACGCAATCCGAACACGGGCCGCATGGAGATCACAGGGTATACGGACCGCGACTTGGGCGTACGCCTGGCTGTGGTCCCGCAGATAAACAGTGAGAAAGAGATCGTCGTGACGATGCACCCCGAGATAACGACCCTGCTCGGCTATGACAAATTAACGGACGATATCAGCGCGCCGCGCTATTCGACCCGCGAGGCAATGACGAACGTCCGGATCAAGAGCGGTCAAACGATCGCAATCGGAGGATTGGTCAAGGAAGATATTTCAGATGAGGTAACGAAGGTCCCACTATTGGGCGACCTTCCACTTCTGGACAAGCTATTTACTTATCACGCTAAGATTGTGAAAAAGACAGACCTTCTGTTTTTTATGACGGTGACCGTTCTAAAGGAACAGGTCCCGACGTCTCACAAGCTTTAGTATTCTAGTCGGCGCCATGGTGGCGCCGATAGGCAGAAATAGATAGGTTAGATCGGCGCATTGTCCAGTTCCGGTATTCCCGGAGACAGTGCGCTATTTTTTTTGGAGAGAGGATCATGAAAAAAGAGATCTTAGTGAATGTAGAGTTCCATTCGACGCGCGTGGCGGTCGTGGAAGACGGCCATTTGGAAGAGTATCACGTGGAGCGTCAGAGTGATAAACAGCTGGTTGGTTCGATATTTAAGGGGAAAGTCAGCTCCATCGTCCCCGGCATCGGCGCCGCGTTTATCGATATTGGGCTTGAGAAAAATGGTTTTTTATACGTGACGGATGTGGTCGGGCAGGGCGTTCTGGACTCGGAAGACGCGGACTATGGGGAAGACGCGACTCCGCCTCCCTCCGGCCGCCGTCAGAAACATGACCCTGTGCCGCAGATCGCGGACGTGCTGAAGAAAGACCAAGAAGTAATCGTGCAGGTGGTCAAAGAGCCTTTTGGGACCAAGGGTGCGCGCTTGACCTGCCAGCTTTCTCTGGCGGGCCGCTTTGTCGTGTTCATGCCGCATCATCCGCATGTGGGCATCTCCAAACGCATCGATGACCGCCGAGAACGTGACCGCATACGCCAGATCGTCCGTAACGTTCAACTTCCGAAAGATTCGGGGCTGATCGTGCGAACCGCAGCCTCCGGGGCTGAGTCGAAGGTGCTTGAACGCGATATCAAGTTCCTTGTTCACCAATGGCGGCAGATCCAGCGCCACGTGACATCCAAGCCCTCGCCCAGCTGCATCCATGAAGAATACGGCCTCGTGATCCGTATGGTGCGCGATGTCATGACCGAGACCTTCGAGCGTCTGGTGGTGAACGACCGCCAGGAGCACAAGAAGATAGACAGTTTTATGCGGGCAGCGGTTCCGACGCTGCGTCCCAAGCTTGTGTTGTATGCCGGGGAAGCGCCTCTTTTTCAGGCGCATGGCATCCAGAAAGAGATCGACCGTATTTATGAACCGCGCGCGACTCTTAAGAGCGGCGGTCATATTGTTATCGAGCAGACCGAAGCGCTCGTGGCCATCGATGTGAACACCGGCAAGTTTACCGGGACGCGTAATCTTGAAGAGACCGCATTCAAGACAAACTGCGAAGCCGCGCGAGAGATCGCCAAGCAGATCCGTCTGCGGGATATGGGCGGCATCATCATCATCGACTTTATCGATATGGATCAGGCCGAACATCGCCGCAGCGTGCTCAAGATTCTCGAGGATTCATTGCGCAAGGACCGCGCAAAGACGAGCTTCTTGAACCTGTCGCAGTTGGGATTGGTCGAGATGACCCGTCAGCGCATGCGTAAGAGTCTGGAAGGCGCCTCCACGACACCCTGTCCCTATTGCAAGGGGAAGGGCATCGTAAAATCTAAAGAGACCGTGGCGGCCGACGCATTGCAGAAGCTGTCACAGTATTTAAAGTCTATTCACCGCGAACAGGTGGAACTCACCGCCTCGACGGATGTGATCGAGCTCTTGGGGCGCGACAATGAGCGTCTGATCCGCCAACTGGAGGGGCAATCTACCAACCATATCAGTCTGGTGGCCGACCCTTATCTGCACATTGAAGAAATCCGAATCAAGAGGATTCTTGACAAGCGTAAGAGGCTATGGTAACTTTCTTGGCTTATGTTTGCAGTCATTGAGACGGGCGGAAAACAGTATAGAGTCAAGAGCGGCGACGAGCTGCTTGTGGAGCTTTTTGAACATGCCAAGGCGGCCAAAACCGTCAAGCTGGACAAGATTCTCCTTCTATCGGGGGACAGCGGCATCGAGGTGGGCCGTCCTTACGTGAAGGGCGCTTATTGCGAGGCCGACCTCCTGGGGGAAACCAAGGGCCCGAAGGTCATTTCTTTCAAGTATATTCGGCGTGAGAAGTCGGCGACCAAAAGAGGTCAC
>JANNFA010000253.1:0-8219 GCA_031379345.1 Candidatus Omnitrophota bacterium
TACCGCCATTCTTCTGAAGACTTCGATGCCGAATGGATAACTATAAGCGATGATCACGATGCTCACCGGCACGAGCACCCACCGCATCACAAAAAAACGTACCCCATCATTCTTGATCCGAAGCGGCAAAAACGTGCACGCCGCCAGAAGGATCAAACTCGTTACCAACCAGACAAGAGGCTTATCAAAAAAATCCATATAATCCGCGCGGCGGCGTGAAATGCGCCAAGAGCTCTTTGTTAGTGGTGTATTTTTGCAGCGCTTCCACAAGCTCCCTCGCCGCATCGATAGGCTGAAGGTCCGCCAATTTCCGCCGGAGCTTCATCACCTGCTCCATTTCGGCAGGGTCCCGGAGGCGTTCTTCTTTGCGCGTGCCACTTTTCGGGATATCAATGGCCGGATAGATCCGCCGGCTCGAAATCTCGCGCGAAAGCACGATCTCCATGTTGCCTGTACCCTTGAACTCCTCGAATATCACGTCGTCCATGCGGCTTCCGGTCTGAACAAGGATCGTCGCCAAAATGGTAAGCGAGCCGCCATTCTCGATCTTGCGGGCCGCCCCGAAAATGCGCCTAGGGATCTCCAGAGCGCGGGCGTCCACCCCACCCGACATCGTGCGTCCCGTATTGCGCTCCGCATTGTGCACGCGCGCCAGGCGCGTCAAAGAATCGATCACGACCATCACGTGGCCACCCGTGCCTGCCTCGGCGATCGCCTCACGCATCAACGTGTCCGCAACGCGGATATGGTTGTCGTAGGTCTCGTCTGAAGACGAGGAACGTACCTGCGCCGCGACACTTCGCTTGAAATCGGTCACTTCTTCCGGGCGCTCGTTCACAAGAAGGCAGTAAAGCTTGATCTCCGGACTGGCTTTCGCCACCGCCTGGCAGAGGTGTTTCAAAAAAGTTGTCTTGCCGCTCCCCGGTGGCGCAACAATCAATCCCCTCTGTCCCATACCGATCGGGCAGATGAGATCCATTGCGCGCATGGTAAGCTCAGAGCTTCCTTCTTCCAATCGTATGCGCGGGGAAGGATCGACCGGCGTGCCGGCATAAAAAAGCTTCTCGGCTTCGACGTCGGGTCTTACTTGTTGAGCCATTAATCCTCTATTTCAATTCCACAGTGTGGACATATAAGACCATCATCACTCCACTGGGAACCGGGAACAACGTCAAAAGGTTTGCCGCAGTGCGGGCATTCGAAACGCTCGAGGGATTCGTCCTCGGACTTATATTCGGACATAGGAGGTTAGCGCCTATCATACCTCCACTCTCAAGATTGACCTAGTAAAAAAGTGGCCGCACGGGGTCTTGACATCCCTGCGGTGTGTGCTATAATCACCCTGTCGTTAGTAAACAGTTGTTTTTGAATTCTTGCATCACTGCATTTAGAAACCGCGACTAACATGAGCGCGGTTTTTTTGTTTTATGTAGGACCAAAAACATTCATCAACAAGCAGGTAATAGAAAAAAGAAAGTAGTACATCAAATGGCACAAGGATCAGTGAAGTGGTTCAGCGACGAAAAAGGCTTTGGATTCATCACCCCTGAAGGCGGAGCGAAGGACGTGTTCGTCCATTTTTCAGCTCTCAAGGGCGAAGGCTTCAAGTCGTTGGCCGAAGGTCAGATGGTATCTTTTGATATCACTCAGGGACCCAAGGGCGAGCAGGCGACGAACGTCGTTAAGCTCTAATCACCAAAAAAACTTCCCCCGCCTCCCAAAAGGAGACGGGGGATTTTTTATGTCTAAGAACAGCGCTATAGGACGGTGAGGTGGTTGTCCACGCGGCCGGGACCGGCAAGTTCTTCGGCCTTGGCGCCGACCCTATCTTTTTCTTCCTGGTCTAGCACGATACCACTCAATGTCACGCGGTCCCTCACGGACACCGCCCTCAGCGTCAGCTGGGCCGAACGCGACAACGTATTGTCTGCCTTGAGAGCCGTCTGCACCCGCCGGCCCAGACTCCACGACCTCTCGGAAACGGCCGGAGGCCTGGCTATCGCGGACGGAACCATCGGAATCTCCTCGATCTGTCCCTGACCCAACGGGGACGCTGGGGTTAGAGTTACAAGCTCAGGACCCGTCCTGAGCGGGACGTTTTCTCTCTGAAATTCCACGTCGAGCCGCGGGAACGGTCGGCTCCTATCTCGCCTCGTCATCTGACTGCCATCCGCCGAGCGATAGGACATTCCCGAGGTATCGACGACAACGGCTTTTCTTTCAGGCGGTTGATACTCGAACATCCTCTTGAGAGAGCGTCCGCTCTCAAACCAATAATGTTTGACGCTCGCACGCTCAGCACTGAACGCGCCCATCCCCCCTGTCACCAGGGTCCATGCCATCGTGACCGATAAAACAACAAGAGCAACCAAGCTCATAAACACTCCTCATTAACAGCTAAGAGACATGGTAACATGGATACTTTTAATGACAACTAATAACTTTTGTTAACAAAAAAAAGTTTCTGTGCTATCATGCTTTCTGTGTGCGGCTTGGGAAACATCAAAAATCAGGGAGGAACAATGCGTAAAAGAGCATACTTGGCGGGTTTTTTATTCGTTCTGGCAATCGCCTTCTGTATCACGGCCTATGCGGCCGACGGCGGTTCGGGCAACACCGCATGGACTGATTTCTGGAATGGAGTCGGCGGTTTTTTGTCGAATGCGATGCCTTGGAACTGGAGCAATTGGGCCGGTAAATAAGTAAGCTCGGATAGAACAAGAGGCACGGTTTTCACCGTGCCTCTTTTTTTATTTCTTAAGAATTTCCCGCCTGAGCAGCGGCCAGACCGCTCATGAGCGCGCCTAGATCCTGAAAAGTGACGTCTGAGGGCGGCTCAAATTGGCTCGCATCGGCCGACCAGGGTTTGCAGGTAAAATCCATCTCTTCATCCATGTTTGCTGAGGAAGTCGGCATGGAAGTGCCCATGAGACTGCCGCCCTGCACGTTGGCCGGCATCACCATGCCCTGGCTCTCGCCCATCTCTCCGCCCCACGTGTACATCTTCTCTGTGTTTCTTATCATATGCATCGGGGCGCCAGAACTCTGGCTCATTAAAATTTCTCCGCGCATTTTCTCCCCGGCGACATAGATCGTGCCCTTTTGAGAACCGTCATTCTTTGCAAACGAGCACTCCACGGACTGACCGGCCGCCATTAGCCGGGTAAAACTGCTGGATTCCGCATATGCGGTTGACACAAAGGCGAATGAAAAAAGAAAGAAAAACAGACGCTTCATACTCCCTCCGATTGGATTGATGATGACGCGATAGCGTTAAACCGCCGCAGCTTGCTTCTTTTTGGCCTCGGCGGCCTTCTTGAGCTTTGCAACGTAGTTTGAGGTCTTTTCTAGCTTTGTGGGCTTCGGCTTCTTGGCTTCAGCTCTGTACAGGCCTTGGGGCTTCATGGTTTCTCCTTGGTTGAGCCACTATTGTCCTTATATCCGAAAACTATACAAGGGTAATAAAAATATCCTTTAAACCGAGCTTTTCATCGGGCCGGAGGGTGCGAAGCGCGGACAAAATCTTGTGCTGAACATTCAACGTCAGTTTTCGGCCCTTACGCCCCTTTTGTACCATTTTAAAAGTCAGTTGTTCCGTGGAAGCCCTCACGAGGTCGGCATTGGAGAGTTCAAGCCGGGCCATCAATGCGTCGAGAGGCGGTGCCTCCACTAGTGCGAATGCCCATGCTCGCCATGCGCATGGCCATGAGAAATTTCTTCTGAGGTCGCTTCGCGCGCAGCCGTAATCTCGATATCGAATGTCAGGTCGACCCCTGCCAGCGGATGACTCCCGTCCTTTCGTGCGCCATAGGCTTCCGCGGCCGGAACATGGATCTTCCTGCTTTCGCCTTTTTTGAGTACCGTCATCTGCCGTTCAAGTCCAGGAATGATGGCTCCCGAACCTTCCATAAAAGTCAGAGGTGCTTGGCCCTTCGAGCTGTCAATAACCTTCCCCGCCGCGTCCGTCAATTTATTGTGAAACGAAACCACCCTGGCCATGTCTACTCTCCTGTTAAATTGCGTGATTGTAGTATTTTGTTCAGCACTTTCGGACGGATCTCTTTGAAAGGAGGGATCGCGGACTCGTTCCGTTCCACGACCCGCAAGAGGTACCAGACTCCATTCTTGTCCTTCACGAGCCGAGACACCCCGCCCACAGTCAAATCAAAGACCTGTCGTAAGACGGTCTCCTCAAACGGCTCTACTGTCTTGCCTTCTTCAATCCAGCCGCCGTCCCGCCAGCCGCCCTCAGAAGAAGGGTCGGAGCGTATCTCGCTTTCACTTCGTGTAAAAAATGCCTGACCCAGAAAGCTCACATGCACCATGCGCGGTTTGCGAAACTCCTCACGATGCGCGCTGTAATATTCGCGAAGGTCCTTTTCCGTGATTCCCGAAGGGTGTACCAGTATATCGTCCGCATTCAATTTTCGAGCCGGCGCTTTACTGTCCAGAGACTCCTGCGCCGGCACGCCGGCATCATTCACGGGGGTTGGCATGGGCAGAGCGGCGGGCTTGGGCGCGGCATATATGTAGGGTTTTCCATCAATGGAAAGGATGTCGGCCTTGCGGATATTGACGATGCCGTTCTGGGTCTCAAAAAATATCTCTTCCCCCTGTTTGCCAAGTATCGTCCCCTGCAGGGTCTCGGCATCGGTCTGAATCTCGGTCGCGCCCGCGAACGCGGTCATAAAGAGAAAATAAACGACCAAGATCGATCTTCGAGGCATAAAAACCTTCCCCTTTGTCAGTGACGCGATTGCTTTTCTTTGAACCAGGCCCGGACCGGCAACACCTTGTCGCCTTGGATCTCTATCTTGCCATCCTTGACGGTGCCGCCCGTACCGAATTTCAATTTCATGTCCCGGGCAATGTCTTGCAGCCGCGTTGTGCCATAGGTGTGAAGGCCCGCGACCACGGTGACCGCATTTCCTGCCCTCTTCTCCAAACGTATGATGGCGATCGGCGAATAACGGCTCATTACTTTTTCTTCTTTTTCGCTTTCTTGGGCGGACTTTTCTTAGTTTTTTTGGACGCTTCTTTAGCAGGCGCCGCTTGAACCGGCAAGTGCAGTTTTCCAACCGGCTTGGGAGGCAATGCGACCGGCCTCAAAACAGGCATCCCCGGGCGGCCCGCCGCTCCGCCCTTACGGCCGGCCCAGCAGGTTTTGCAATACACGGCCCGGTCTTCGGAAGGTTTGAAAGGGACTTCGCATACCTTGCTGCAATCGGCGCAGACGGCTTCGTACATCATCCTCTCATGGCGCACCGGCTGAGACGGAGCTTGAGGGACCCCCACATGAGAGATCACACTATCCATCTTCCTCTCTAGATTGATGAGCCTTTCCAATAATTTGGCCATAAGACCGTCGATGTACGGGTCTACTTTTGGGACCATCTTAGATTTTGAGTTTTTTTTCATGATGCGATGGTTCTCCGGTATCTATGTCAAACGTAAGGACAGCTCCGCTGTAATCTTCCACCTCGAAGACCGTTCGGCCATTCTCTGACCGACGGAATCCATGCGATTTACCAAGAATGTCATAATGAGACGCGGGCGCATCCAGGCTCGGGGCTATTTTAAAAATGTCAGACCTCGAATAGGTCTTTAGCGCCACGCCGTTCTTATAAAATGCGAGGGCTTGGCACTCCATGGCTGACTTCGTCCCGCGCGTCGGCTCCGGCCCCAACTGAACCACATGCACGTCGTCCTTGCCGGACCGGAGAATGAACACTTCCGGCGCATGCCAGTATCCCCACTCGGCCAACGCGGCGGCCGGAAATAAGGACATCAAAAATAGGAGCAGCAGACCAAGACGCATCATTTGTGCGGTTGAGTGATCAGCGCGTGGGTGATCAACCGTTCGATGTTCTTCTTGTCCCCTTCAGCCACACTTACAAACTGGACGCCCCCTTCACAGATCGGATCCTTACGGCCCGGCACGCGCGCTTCTTGAGTGATCCAGACGACTTTGCAATTAAGCGTGATCGGCGCTTGTCCTTTTGGAGTTATTTCGATCTGGAGAACATCGCCCACCTGAATGCCGGGGTGAAGCACGATGCACACGCCAGCCGTCGAGATATCCTTGGCGGAACTGATATGCAGGGCAGTCTTCTCCGCGGAAGTCATCTTCTTCCACGTCACTTCAACACCGATCTTGAATCTGGGGAACTGCCTGCGGTCATCCATAAGGTTCTAGTCTACAACAAAGGGCCACCTGGTTGAAAGCGCCCGAGCGGATGCTGATGGAGCCATTTTTTGGCCTGACGGTAGTGCGGCGCGACGGCCTTCACCAAAACCCAAAATCTCTTGGAGTGGTTGAGCTCTTTAAGGTGCGCCAATTCATGCACGACCACGTAATCCACAATCTCCGGCGGGGCCATCACGAGCCGCCAGTTGAAACGCAGACTCCCCGCCGGCGAGCAAGAACCCCAGCGCGTCGCCGCATTTGAAAGCCCGATTTTTTTATAGCTCACTCCCATCAAAGCCGCGTACAACTCGCAGCGCTCTGAAAAAAGAGGCAGCGCCTGCTCTTTATACTGGCTATCCTCCAAAGGAAATTGAGCACGCCACGCTTCGGCAAGCTTCTTTTTTTCAAAAATCCGCTGACGAGTTTTTTCAATCCATCGAGCGTGTTGACGAATAAAACGGTGTATTTGAGACTCATCGACATGGCGAGGGACTCGCACGACGAGCTGGCCGTCTGAGCGGATATGCAAGGCAAGACTTCTGCGCTTTGTACGAAAAATCTCTATCTTATTGGGTTCTTGCACGAGGTTAGTTCGTCAAACGCAGCACTTCGTCGAAGTGCGTTTTTTCCACCGGCTGAACGGAAAGCCGCTGGCCGCGCTGGATGACGAGCATGTTTTCGAGTTTTTTATCGATCTTGAGCTCGTCCAAGGGAACGAAACGCTTAAACTTTTTAACAAATTCCACATCCACGAGTATCCAGCCCTTTTCCTTCGTGGTCGTGTCGGGATAGCCCTCTTTAGTAATGCGGCAAATCCCCGCCACACCCGGCGGCTCGGCGTTGGAATGGTAAAAAAGGACGAGGTCGCCCTTTTTCATCCCATCGCGCATGAAATTCCGCGCTTGATAATTCCGTACGCCCTCCCAAGACGTATGACCGTCTTTCTTCAGGTTGTCGATGGAGTATGTGGAAGGTTCTGATTTGAGGAGCCAGTAGTTCATCGCTTTATGCGATTAGTGTACCGCTGGTATGGGAATTAGTCTAACCCCCCAAAAGGGCCTTGGGACTAAGAATCTACCGAATGTTTTATTTTTCTTGAGACTTTCAAAGCGGCTGCCTTGAGGTTTCTTTTATCTTTATTCAGGTGATTTTTCAAAACTTCATTCCCATCCGCCAGCGCCGCCTTACCCTCTTCCAAAACCTCTTTGCTCTCATGTACGACATTCCGCACCGCTTTGGACACAACTTTTCTAATCTTCGCGACCGCTGTCTTATTTTGAGACACCGCCAGCGCACCTGCCCCTAAGATTAAACTTCCAATCGCCGCTTTACGTAACATTCCCATGTTAATTCCCTTTTTTAACGGACCTTCAGGTTTACTCCGGGACCGTAGCCCAACAGTCCGAGCAGATAGACGATCGCGATAAGAATAACAATGATGTTCGCAATCGTTTTAAATGGCGCAGGAAGCGGAAGCAGCCCCACCACGTAGATCAAAAGCCCCAAAACAACGACAACAATCAATAAACTCACTAGATCCATCCGGCCCTCCGATGTTATTGAGCGTTTTCTTAATCCGTCGCTTTATTGATCGCGTTCTTCGCGTCTTGCCCAAGATCCTTTATGTCTTCCTTCGTGCTCTGAGAACATCCTTGCACCACTAACAGCATCAGCGCGAACATCGCAAACATATATTTTTTCATATAATTCTCCTTTTTAGATTCGGCCGGTCAACACAAGAACAAGCAAAACAATGAACAACAGCGAAAAGACTCCGCTGGGCGCATATCCCCAACTTTTGCTGTGGGGCCAGCTCGGGATCGCTCCGACCAGCATAAACAACAGCACGACCAATAAAATAGTTCCTAGGCTCATAAATACCTCCGTTGTTATGCCTTCCTATTAGCGATTATTTTAATGCGGAGGCTTTTTTTGTGGAATCAGGGCAAACCCTGGACTTACTATCAGGCTAATGCGGCTACTTTCCGCATTTGATATCTTGAATGATCTGGTCCATCGTCATGAGAAATCG
>JANNFA010000270.1:0-3616 GCA_031379345.1 Candidatus Omnitrophota bacterium
GCCCGCAACTGCACGATCGTCACGATGAAGTTCACCGAGCCCAGCAGCGACGACGTGATCAGGAACACCATCCCGAACAGCCACATCGTCTGGCCCATCGTGGCGATGTCGGAGAGCGGCGGGTAGGAGGTCCAGCCGGACTGCGCGGCGCCGCCGACCTGGAAGAAGCTCACGAGCATGATGACGCCGCCGAGGAAGTACACCCAGTAGCTCATCATGTTGAGCTTGGGGAACGCCATGTCGGGGGCGCCAATCTGCAGCGGCATCACGAAGTTGCCGAAGCCGCCGACGGCGAGCGGCACGACGCCCATGAACACCATGATGGTGCCGTGCATCGCGCCCAGCTGATTATAAAACTCAGGCAGCATAATGCCGCCCACCATCGCCGTCTCTGAAAACCAGGCTCCGATCAAAGGAAGCGGCTGACCGGGGAACGCCAGCTGCCAGCGCATCAACATCATCAGACAGAAACCAAAAAACAAAAACAAAAGTCCAGTGATCGCATACTGGATACCGATCACCTTGTGGTCAGTGGAAAAGATATATTTTTTCCAGAAAGGCAGTTCGTGACTCATGTTTTTTGCGCCAATTGTTCGGTCATCCATTTTTCGTAAGCGTCTTTCTCGTCCACGATGAACGAGCCGCGCATACGGTAGTGTCCCAAGCCGCAAAGCTGGGCGCAAGCGATCTCAAACTCGCCCGAACGCGTCGCCTCGAACCACACGGTGGAGGCATGTCCCGGAATTGCATCTTGCTTCACCCGCATTACCGGCAGAAAAAAACTATGGATCACGTCCTTCGATGAAAGATGCACGACCACGGGCTTCCCCACCGGAATATGCAGCTGGTTCACGGTCGAAACGTCGTCCTTGCCGGCCGGGTCGGAAGGATCCAGTCCTAAAGGATTCGATGAGTTCATGAGCTCCGGGCTCGACTTGCCGAATACGCCGTCCAGGCCGGGATACTGAACGTTCCAAGCGAACTGCTCAGCCACCACGCGCACCTGCATCGATTTATCCGGAGAAGGGGCGTCCTGCGTGTAGTGGCTCCATATAGGGAAAGAGAATGCGGTAAGCAGCACGACTTCCGTGATAGCGACGATGACTTCCAGAATAGTGGGTAATTTAAAATGTTTTGTGTGATAGTCGGCCTTGTGACCGGGTCGCGCACGAAAACGAATAAGAGAATAAATAAGGAAGGAGAACCAGCCGACAAACAGCACGAGCATGATCCAGTGGATCACGATGATAAGACGGTCAATCTCCCAACCGTGCGTCGAAATATCGATCGGGAGGCCCCAACCGTAATATTTGTTAGTCATAGCGCACAATTATCTATGCGCCGGAACAAAATGTCAACGTGAAGAAACTTGCTCCAACCGCCGCATCAGAAAGTCGAGATCCTCGATGGCTCGTTCCACTCCCGGCGCCATCGGCACCACCTCCTGAAGAAGCGCCAGAATAGCCCTCTGGGACGCCATCAACTGAAGAATTTCATCCGACTTCGGCATGAGGCACCTCCCGCAATTTCAAAGATAAAAAACCGCCCGTTAATGCGTCAATATCAGCGGTGAACTCCTGCAGCTTAAGATCTCTTTCTATCTGAAGCGGCAGTTCCTTGGCGGGATGCAAGATCGCCTCCACTTGAAGCCGTCTCCGCTCAAAATACAAGTGCGTCACCTCATTCAGGATGTCCCCACGCAACTCTACCATCAGTTTTGAGCGCGTATCGATGGTTGTTTGGTCGTCGTTCCAGATAAGATCGCCCAGATTCCAACTCAAAGCCATATGCCAGTCCTTATTCGTCTCGCTTGGGCCGACAATAAACTTGTCAGCGTCTCCTGTGCCTCCCCGATCGATATCGACGTTGTGGTCCATCCCTTGATCCCCAGTCAATGACACGGTTGGCAGCAAGGCTTTTCTCATAGCAGCGCGCCTCCACGCCTCGATTTTTTCGGGATAGACCTCCGCATACCGCACAGCCGCCTGCTGGATTTCAATCACCGTAGGCTCCCGGTTAAAACGGTCGAGGACATTTTGGAGTATTGGCATCCCGCCGGAGGGTTCTACCGAAAACTTGAGCTCGGGCTTGGGAAAGCGGTAAACACCCCTGCTTGTCGCTGCATACAGGTCCCCAGAAAAAGCGTGGTAAAAAAGCGCGTGCACGTCCTCTGATGGCAGACCCTCTGACAGGTCTTTAAAGAGACCGCTTGCCGCTTCCCACTGGAACACACCACGAGGGGTCGCCGCGTAAAAGGTCTCACTGGAGGCCGCCAGATAACGGATATCTTGAGAAGGAAGGTCGGCGGATACTTTTTTCCAACTAGCCGCATCCGGGCCTGATTCGAAGACGCCGCTTGAAGAGGCGGTCAGATACTTATTTTGCGCGGGAACATGGACAAGACCGGAGAAGGCCGGACCGGAAGGGATCTCTTCTATCTGGAACTGTGAAAGAGCGTCCGCCCCGCCGTCTGCCTCGGGCGCTTTCCGCTCACTCAACACCTTTTCCCAATGTTTCCCTGAGTCCACGCTTTTAAAAATACCCTCCGCCGAACTGGCCAGGAGAAATGAGCCTTGCTTTTCGGGCGCCCAGACAGAGTAGACAGCCGTATCCGGGAAAGAAGAAATTTTAACGGCCTTCTGACCCTCCTTAGCGGCATGAACCAATCCCTGCCCGGTTCCCAGCCAGAGGCTCGCCGTGTCCTGCGGGTCCTCACCTATAAAAAAGACGGCGCCTGCCTTTCCGCCGACACCTCGGTAGATCCAGGTCCATTTTTTACCCGAATCCACACTTCTTTGAACCCCCTTATCCGTCGCCACATAAAGAGTATCTGAAGAAAGGCTGTCCGACAGGAGACAATGGATCTGAGTCTCGGACCCACGCACAGAAAGCACCTGCTTCCAGTCTTGTCCATCGCCCAAATACCGGTAGACGCGCTTGGAAGAGGCCGCATAGAGAGCGTTCGGATCCTTTGGGGAGACGGTTAGGAACGAAACTTCCGCCTCGGGCAGACCCTGGGACAGACTCACCCATTCCGCGTAAAGCGGAGTCCCCCACCCCATCCAACACGCCACCAGCAGCCCAACGGTGATTCGTCTCAGCACGTGACCCTCCCTGTTTAACCGAAGTATGCCCAATGATTGTTTAATTGTCAAATTAGTATGATTATTTTTCATATTTGGCTCGCTGTGCGGTCGAGCGTGCGGTAATGAATAGACTCGGCCACATGGGCCGTCTCAATAGACTCCTTCCCCTCCAGGTCCGCGATGGTGCGGGCGACCTTCAGGCATTTGTGATACGCCCGGGCTGAGAAACCCAGCTCCTGGATCGCCATCCTAAGTAGCGCCTGGGCCTCGCCGGGTACCGCACAGGATCGCTCGATCTCCCGCACGCCCAGGTCCGCGTTGCAACCGACCCCTTTTCCCTGATATCGCGCTTGCTGAATCTTGCGCGCCTTCTCCACCCTGTCACGGATAACAGCCGATGGCTCCGCGCCTGCGTTTTTTTCCAGGATCTCTGACGCTTTCAAACGCGGCACGGACAATTGGATGTCAATACGGTCCAAAAGCGGACCGGACACTTTCGAAAAATAATTTTTTATCTGAACCGAACTACA
>JANNFA010000065.1:0-1724 GCA_031379345.1 Candidatus Omnitrophota bacterium
GTGACCGCGTCTTTCCCCACTTCCGTCGCGGCAGCTGATTTCGCGGGAGCAGTAGATCCTAAAAACGCTATCACGGGTCTTTCCGGTGTCACAACCACTGCTTCAGCTCCGGCGGGCACACTTACGCATGCCACAGCGGGATTTTGGTATATTACCTCGACCGGTGTTGCAGGTGCTTTTTCAGATGGGACAGTAAATACTTCGAGCTATTGATTTTTAATGAGGGTCATTTTTCATGAATATCTTACGAAAAACTCAAGGTTTTACCTTGATCGAGCTCGTGATGGTCATCGCCATCATCGGCATTCTGGCCTCCATCTCCGTGCCTAAGTTTATCGATCTTTCGGGCGCCGCAAAAGCAGCCGCTACGAAGGCAGGAGTGGGAAGCTTGCGGGGTGTTTTGGCCACGAAGTACGCTGAAAGTGCCACCGGAGGTGCGACTGCGTCTTTCCCGGCCTCTGTCGCGGCAGCTGATTTTGCAGGAAGCGTAGACCCCAAGAATGCAATCACAGCCAAGTCGGGAGTCACGAGTACCGCTTCGGCTCCGGCCGGCACGCTGACGCATGCCACGGCAGGATTTTGGTATATCACTTCGACGGGTGTTGCCGGCGCTTTTTCGGATGGTACGGTAGACACATCTTCCTATTAAGTTTCTGAAGAACAATTCCCGCTTTTTTGTCCTGACTTTTTTTTCTTATCTAGGCGTTTTTATATCTGTCTTTCCGGATGTGGTTTTCTTCAGCTGGACTTTCGCCAAACGCGACATCCTGCGCTTTTATTACCCTGTATGGGACTTCTCGGTACAGACCATAAAGAGCGGTATCTTACCTCTGTGGAATCCTTACAACTGTTGTGGGACGCCTTTTCTGGCGAATATCCAAAATTGTGTTTTTTACCCCCTCTCTATTATTCTTTACCTGCCTGATTTTTCCTGGGCATTTAATTTCTATATCCTAATTCACCTGGCGCTAGCGGGCTTTTTTTGCTGTGTCTGGATGAAGGACTGTGGAGCGTCCAAGGAGGCCTCCTTTCTGGCGGGGATGTCTTATTGCCTGAGCGGGTACGTGATGTCCACCATCAACCTCACCATCTCCCTGGCGACATTGGCGTATTTTCCATTAGCCCTAATGACGCTTCGGCGCTCGCTCCGTTCGGATAGATTTTTTTGGAAGGGCATAGCAGGGGTGGTTCTTTTAGTCCAGTATTTGGCCGGAGACCCGACGATATTTTTTATCACTATAGTCGTTCTATTCCTGTCTGTACTCTATAAAACGGCCGTGGAGTCGATCACAAATAGGAAAATATATTTCAAATACGCATTCGATCTCTTGAAGATCGTGGCCGTATTTGTGGGTCTAAGCGCTTTCCAAATGCTTTTATTCTTTGAGCTCCTCCGCCATTCTGACAGGGCGGTCATGAGTTTCGATGGAGCAACCTCCTGGAGCATGCAGTACAACGCCTCCGTACGTGGCTACTACCGCATCGGCCCGGCGCGGCTGGCTAGCGGCGACATCTTTGGCTTCTTCCCGGTAGAGCGCGACGACACCACGGTCGACCCGATCATCGTCTACCCGAAGTTGGTTGACTTGCAGGCGCTCGGGCTGCCTCCGGACCGGCCCTTTGGCGATATGAAGGGGCGCCAGCGGATCTTCGAAGACCCGGGACGCATTGGCGGGCTGCGCGACTACCGCCCCGGCGACCCGATGCGGCGCATCGACTGGAAG
>JANNFA010000095.1:0-9544 GCA_031379345.1 Candidatus Omnitrophota bacterium
TGCGCATCGCCCATGCGAGATACGCGCCGAAAGGGCCTACAAAGTTGTGCGGTGCGGAATTGGGCGTGGAGACTTCAAATGCAATATCATCGGCGGTGTACGAAATAAGGGAGAGAAGTGTTAAAACGGAAAGGGCGAACCACACGAACGCAATGACCTCGCCGCGCTTCTTTTCGTTCACTCTATACTCCCGTGTGGCCGAAGCCACCCGAAGCACGGACCGTCTCCTCCAGCGACTCCACGCATTCAATATCCGCGCGGACGACTTCCTGAAGAACCATCTGCGCCAAACGCATGCCGCGCTTCACAGAAAACGACTCTTTTCCGAGATTAATCATGGGGAGCCCGACCACACCGTGATAATCGCTGTCGATCGTACCGGGAGTATTGACGAGCGTCACGCCGTGCTTTAATGCCAGACCACTCCGAGGACGCACCTGCGCTTCGTAACCCTCGGGAATATGGATCGAAATACCGGTGGGAATGAGCCTGATCTCTCCGGGCGACAGAACAATATCGCCCGGGACATCCGCGCACAGGTCGAGACCCGCTGCGCCCCGAGACTTATAGGACGGCAGTTCTAAGTCGTCAGTTCCAGGACTTCTTTTTATCAAAAGTTTTACGGTTTTCACTGCGCTTTTGGACGATCGGGGGTGCGTCTGAGTTGGACTGCTTCTTCGATAGATTGATGCGTCCCTGCGAATCAACCTCGATCACCTTCACGCGGATCTTCTCCCCGACCTTGAGGACGCTTTCCACGGTTTCAACACGGCTTTCGGAGATCTCCGAGATGTGCACGAGGCCTTCCTTGCCCGGAAGGATCTCGCAAAACGCCCCGAAATTCATGATGCGCATGACCGTCGCGTCGTAGATCTTGCCCACTTCCGCGTCTTCAGTGATGCCCTTGATCATTTCGATGGCCTTCTTTGTCGATTCGCCGTCGGCGGAGGCGATCTTCACCGTGCCGTCATCCTCCACCTCGATCTGCGCCCCGGACTCGGCGGTGATCTTGCGGATCATTTTTCCGCCAGGCCCGATGATCTCGCGAATCTTCTCGGGGTCGACGCTGATCGTCGTGATCTGAGGTGCGAATTCGGACAGTTGTTTATTTGGCTGCGCGAGCACGCTCGTCATCTTCTTCAGGATATGCAGACGGCCTTCTTTTGCCTGCGCAAGCGCTTCGCGAAGGGTCTTTAAATCGATGGACTCTTTGAGTTTGAGGTCGAGCTGGAGAGCGGTGATACCCGTTTCAGTCCCTGCCACCTTAAAGTCCATATCACCCAGATGGTCTTCTACGCCTGCGATATCGGAGAGCACCGCATAGCGGTCGCCCTGTTTCACGAGGCCCATCGCGATGCCGGAGACCGGCGCCTTGATAGGAACGCCCGCATCCATCATCGCCAGTGCGCCGGAACAGACGCTGGCCATCGAGGACGAGCCGTTGGATTCTAGGATGTCGGACACGATACGCACCGTGTAAGGGAATACCTCTTTTGAGGGGACCACTGGACGCAGCGAACGCTCTGCCAGTGCGCCATGACCGATCTCTCTCCGGCCTGGGCCGCGCATCGGCTTGATCTCACCCACCGAGAACGGGGGGAAATTGTAATGCAGCATGAACGCCTTGTGCGAATCGCCATCGATGGAGTCAATGAACTGCTCATCGCGCGAAGTGCCCAGCGTGACCACACCGAGCGACTGAGTCTGCCCGCGGGTAAAAAGCGAAGAACCGTGAACACGCGGAAGCACTTTGGTCTCGCAGGTGATCGCGCGAATATCCGTGTATTTGCGGCCGTCGGTGCGGGTCTTGGTGTCGAGGATGAAGCGGCGCACTTCTTCGTGCTCGATCTCCTCAAATGCGCGTTTGACCTGTAATTTTGTGATCGCGCCGTCTTTGACCACGAGCTTCTCAGTGATCGAATCGATGAGCGTTTTAAGCGCCTCATCGCGGCTTTCTTTGGTCTTTTCATTGCGGTTGACGCGGTCGATCTCCTTGGAGGCGAGACTGCGGACTTGCTTGACCACTTCCTCAGGAACAAGATCGAGCTTGGGATCGATGTCAGGCTTACCTACCTCTTTCTTCATTTGTTCCTGCAGCTTCAGGAGAGGATTCAAGGCCTTGATGCCGAACTCGATGGCCTCGGCAATGCGCTCTTCGGAAACAATGTCTGCGCCGGCTTCGATCATGATGATACCGTGGTTCGTCACAGACAACATCATCTCCATCGTGCTTTTCGTCAATTCTTCAAAGGTGGGATTCAAAATGAATTGCCCATCCACTTCTCCGATGCGTCCTGATGCGACCGGCGAGGTGAACGGAATCCCGGACAGCATGATGGCGGCGGAAGCACCGTTCATGGCGAGCACGTCCGTGTTGTTCTGCTTATCCGCCGAAATCACCGTGGCGACAATCTGGACTTCCTTTAGGTAGCCTTCCGGAAAAAGCGGGCGGAGAGGGCGGTCCATCAAGCGGGAGGTCAACGTCTCCTTCTCGGTCTGCTTTCCTTCGCGCTTAAAATAACCGCCGGGGATCTTGCCGCCGGCGTAGCTGCGTTCTTGATATTCGCAAGAAAGAGGAAAAAAATCCTGGTTTTCCTTCTGCGTCGAAGAACCGCAGACGGTGACGAGCACCATAGAATCACCGTAACGCACGACGACGGAACCGTCGGCCTGTTTGGCCATGCGGCCGGTTTCAAAGCTATAAGACTTCTTCCCTATCTGGGTTTCGAATTTTTTCATTTTGGCTTCTTATTTTCTGAGATCGAGTTGTTCAATCAGCTTGTAATAAGCTTCTTGATTCTCGCGTTTGAGGTAATCCAGCAGTTTGCGGCGCTGGGAAACTAGCTTCAAAAGGCCGCGCCGGGAATGGTGGTCCTTGACGTGACTTTTGAAATGGGGCCCGAGATTATTGATGCGCTCGGTGAGAACGGCAATCTGGACGAATGCGGAACCGCTGTCTTTATCGTGTTGCTTGAAAGTCTGGATAACTTGCTTCTTTTTTTCTTTCGGAATGGACATAAAAACTACTGAACTCCTTGATTTTCAGGGACTTACGCAAGTCCCGTTTAGGGTTAATGTTAAGGTGGTAATTATACTTGTTAAAGGTGGGTCTGTCCAGAGAAAACTGGTTACGGCTATGCTATACGGACTCGTCCGCTATCGTAAGCACATGCGAGCCAGCCGTATATCTTTTCGGATAGCAGCCCCGAGTGCTTGCGCGTTTTTGAAGCGGCGGATGCCGCGGAGTTTTTTCACGAAGAAAAGCTCGATCTCGCGGCCATAGAGGTCTTTCTTCATATCGAACAGGTGAACCTCCACACTTCTTTTCTTGAGGCCAAAGGTAGGCCGCTTGCCGATATGCAGGACGCCCTTCAGCTTCTTGCCATTCAGGTCACCGGTCACCGCATAAACTCCATCCGGAGGAAGCGTTTCATGGTGCGGGTCCAGATTTGCCGTGGGGAATCCAATTCCGTGTCCCCTTCCGCTTCCATGAACGACCGTGCCGTAAATGGAGACCGGCCGGCCAAGTTTCGCTGCGGCCTGGCGCAAATCGCCGCTCTCAATCCGTCTCCGGATAGCCGTGCTTGAGATGATACGGCCTTTCCACTTGAGAGGCGGGCAAACGAATAATTTAAAACTCCGAATGCGGCTCTGTTCCCGGAGATACGCCGTGGTCCCGAGGGCACGATGGCCGAATCGAAAATCATGCCCGACGGCGAGTGTCGTCATGCCGAGGCGGTCGAGAAGATTATTCAGAAAATCAGCACGGCCCATGAGAGAGAACTTGCGGTCGAACAGCACCACCACCGCTTCTTTCACGCCCAGCGATTCGATGACACGAAGGCGGTGCTCAAGCGACATCAGGATGGGTGGGTTTTTATGGTCGCCGGATAGCACCTTGCGCGGGTGCGGGTCAAAGGTCAGGACCGTGTCAACGTGACGCAGGATTTTTGCATGCGCGCGGTGCACGCCGTCGAAAATTCCGATGGCCACACGCCGCGGTTTTTTTTTCAGCGCCCGGTCAAAAAAACCGCGGTAGACCTTCATCTCAATCGTCTCTCGAGCATTTCTAGCGGGGCCTTTTGGAAAGAAGCGTGGTCCATCGCTTCTTCAAGCCGCAATTCACCGATGCGCGTCCGGACGAGCGACGATAGGGCGGCACCGCAACCCAGGCGTGCGCCCAGCGTGTGTGCGATCGTACGCACGTAAGTGCCTTTGGAACAATCCATTGCAAAATAAACCTCAGGGGTCTCAATTGCTTCCAGCTCAAATCGGTTGATGCGCATAGGTCGGGGCTCCATTTCCACCACTTCCCCGCTTCGGGCGATGGCGTGAGCTCTGCGTCCCGCCAACTTCACCGCTGAAAAAATAGGCGGCGGCAACAACTGCGGGCCGGTCAATTGGGCGAAAATCTCTTGCAGTCGGGACTCATCCATATCCGGAACAGTCTGTTGGCCCAGCATCTTCCCGTCCATGTCCCAGGAATCGGTGGTCACGCCGAGACGGATACTGCCGCGGTAAGTTTTATCCAATCCGGTGAGTTCCGCGGAACGCTTCGTGGCTTTTCCAAGAAGGAGGACCATGAGACCCGTCGCCATTGGATCGAGCGTCCCGGCGTGACCCACGGCGCGCAGTCCCGTTTTGCGGCGTACCGCATCCACGAGGTCGTGGCTCGTCCAAGCGATGGGCTTATTTAAGAGTAAGATTCCGTCCATACCATCCACAGATCTACTCTGTGTCTTTTTTTTCTTTTTTGATTTTTTTCAGGATGTTGTCGATCTTAAAGCTATGGTCGATCGAGGTGTCGAGCTCAAAGCGGATCTCCATCGCATAACGCATGTCGAGCTGCTGAGCAACAAGGCGTCGGATAAACGGAAGCTCCTCCGTGAGAGCCTCTAAGGTCGCATCCTTCTGCTCCTCGTTACCCAGAACACTGTAATAGATCTTGCCCAGGCGAAGGTCGTCCGTGACAAGGACTTTCGTGACCGTCAAAAACCCTAGCTTGGGGTTGCTCAATTCTTCCAACAATACTTGTGTGATGACTTTGCGCAGCTCTTCGGCGACGCGGCTTGCTCTTTGTCCCATGTTATGGCCTCGGATGAAATTTCTGGTGAATGCCCTTTAGGCGGGCCTTATCCACATGCGTGTATATCTGCGTGGTGACGATGTCCGCATGTCCCAACAACTCCTGCACCACGCGCAGATCTGCGCCGCCTTCCAATAGATGCGTCGCGAATGAATGACGCAGGATATGCGGGTAAACTTTCTTGCCTAGTCCACTTTTTTTTGCACAAACCTTCAAGATCGCCCACACGCTCTGGCGCGACATCGGCCTGCCAAGCCTCGTCAAGAACAACGCCTCTGTGCCGTTGGCTCTTTTCACCCATTCTGGCCGGCCGCGCTCAAGGTAACGCCGCACACTTTCACGCGCCTTGCGCCCCATCGGGACGATCCGTTCTTTCGAGCCCTTGCCAAGGATACGAACGATGCCATCTTCAAAATCCAGGCTTGAAAGCCGGAGCGTCGTCGCCTCTGATGCCCGCATGCCCGTCGCGTACATGAGCTCAAGGACCGCTTGGTCGCGAAGACCCTGCGTCCGGCGCGGATTCGGCGCCGCTAAAAGCCGCTCGACCTCCGAAGCGCTTAAGTAATTCGGAAGTTTTTTCCATAGCTTCGGCGACTCGAGCGCGTCCGTCACGTCCTGGGGCAGTCTGCCCTCGTCCGCCAAAAAACGATGGAACATCCGCACCGCCACAAGCGCGCGCGCGATCGAGGTCGGTTCAAGATCGCGGTCCTTCTCATGAAGCAAAAAATCTGTTATCTCGCGCCGACCGACCTTTCCAAGCGAGGTGATCTTCTTTTTTTTCTCGAGATAATCTGCGTAGCGCCTCAGATCACGGCCATAAGCTAAAAGTGTATTTCGCGACAGGCCCTTCTCAATAGACAGACAGTCCAGGAACTGCCGGATCCACTCCGTCATCAAGACGCGGCGTCGCCCAGATCCACGACGTCCGTCAGCAGCTCACCCTTCACCTTATCATAATAAAAATCATTGGCGACCAGGCGTTTTGTTTTTTCGATCTCGCCGCGCATCGCATTCGCCGAGGACTTCGAAAGACTTCCTTGATCGAATTTTTTTCGATACCCATCGAGCTCGTTCACAAGAGACACCAACTCTGCTTGTTTTTCTGGCTTTAAGTACCGGCTCATCTGTTCCAGGTTGCTATAGGCTTCCTCAGCCGAGCGCCTGAGCTTCTTAGAGTTTCCGCCGAGATTATCCAGCATGTCATCGTGCCATGTTTTCCACAGCGTGTAGTGGGTCTTGTAATAATATTCGTTTGAAAACTGCTTCTGAGAAACCCCTTCGTCCAAGAAAACAACCGCCGGCTTATGCAGGGGTTCTTTCTTTTTGCGTATGAATTTTTTAGGCAGCGTTTCACAACCTACCAACCCAAGCACCAAAAAAACCGCCAGCCCCAGCATCATTTTACGCTTCATCGGATCAGCTCCTTAAATTCCTGTTCAGTCATCACGCGAACGCCTAATTTTTTGGCTTCGGCCAATTTTGAGCCGGCTTCCTCACCGGCCACCACGGCCGTGGTCTTGCGACTCACCGAGGAAGAAGTTTTTCCGCCGCGGTCGATCACAAGCCTTTCCGCTTCTTCGCGGGAAAATCCGGAAAGCGTCCCGGTAAAAACAAAGGTTTGTCCGGCAAGCACAGACATACGCCCGGTCTTCTCGGGCTCCGTCATTCTTACGCCGCTTTTTTTTAGTTTTTCAAGAACGCGCAGATTCGGCTTATTCTTAAAAAAATCCGCCACGCTGCCGGAAATGACACTGCCTATCCCCCCGACGGCCTCGATCTCTTCAGGAGAGGCGGCCGAAAGTCGTTCCATAGTACCAAAACGGTCGGCTAAAAGCTGAGCGGCGTTCACACCGACATGGCGGATGCCCAGCGCATAGACAAGCCTGGAAAGAGTCTTTTTCTTGCTCAGCTCCAGTTGAGCGATTAAATTTGAGGCCGATCTATCACCCAACCGATCCAAACTAGAGAGCTCATCCGTCTTGAGATGATAGAGGTCCGCAAAATCCCTGACCTTCTTTTTATCCACGAGCTGCTCCACGATCGCCTCACCCAACCCTTCAACATCCATCGCCCTGCGGGAAGAAAAATGCAAAAGCTTTGCCTTGAGCTGTGCCGCACAAGAGGCGTTCAGACAGCGCCGCGCCACCTCCCCTTCTTCGCGGCTCACCTTGCCGCCGCAGACCGGGCAAGCGTCCGGGAACAAAAAACGTTTTTCTTTTCCGCTGCGCTTTTCTTTTAATACCTCCACAACCTGAGGAATAATCTCTCCGCTTTTTTCAATGAGCACCGTATCGCCGATCCTAAGATCGAGCCTTTTGATCTCGTCCTCATTATGCAGAGTCGCGCGCGAAACCGTGGTCCCGGCCAAAAAAACTGGCTCAAGGTGCGCCACGGGAGTCAAAACCCCTGTACGACCTACCTGTACATCGATTTTTTCTAGCTTTGTCTTCGCGCGCTGAGCCGGAAATTTATAAGCGATGAGCCACCGGGGACTTTTATTGGTGCTGCCCAGCCGGGCTTGCTGGTCGAGACGGTTGACCTTGAAAACCAGCCCATCGATGTCATAATCCAGCTTTTCGCGTTTTTTTTCCCACCCATGACACTCACGCAGGACCTCTTCAATGTTTCGACAAAGACGCCGCTCATTGACCGGAAGTCCCGAGGCGGAAAATTCCGCAAGGACTTCGGCATGCGTTTTAAACGGGTTGGGTTCGCAGACTCCAAGGCTGTGCGCAAAAAAACGCAAAGGACGCCTCGCAACTTCTGAGGGGTCGAGGAGTTTCAGCGAGCCGGATGCGGCATTGCGCGGGTTCACGAAACGCTCCTCACCCTCCTCTTCGCGCCGGTCATTCAAATCCCGAAAATCTTGAAGCCCCAAATAAACTTCACCACGGACTTCTATTTTTTTTGGAAAGCTTCGTCCCTTAAGACGGTGCGGGACCGAGGCCAGCGTCTTCACGTTGGCGGTGATGTCATCTCCGAAGCGCCCGTCGCCCCGTGTGACCGCCCTCACCAAAGCGCCCTTTTCATAAAGAATAGAGAGCGAGACACCGTCGACCTTTGGCTCCATCATGTATTCGGGTGCGTCTCTCAAACTTTTTCGCACGCGCTCGTCGAAAGCGCGGATCTCCTCTTCGGAGTAGCTGTTGTCGATGCTGAGCATCGACAATTCATGCGCGACCGTCGCAAACTCTCTAGAGGGGACTCCTCCGACCTTCTGTGTGGGAGACGAGGGGCTAGCGAGCTCCGGGTGCTCACGCTCAAGGCCCTCGAGTTCCTTCAACATCCCGTCAAACACCGGGTCAGATATTTCGGGCTGGTGTTTCTCGTAATAAAGGCGGTTGTGGCGCTCTATGTCGCGCCGAAGGTCACGAATTCGCGATTTGGCATTCTTCATGGCTGATTTAATAATGGAACTCGACAGTGAAATCGGTAAAATTGCCGGTGGGTTCCTCCCAACAGCAATCCGTTTTTAAAATATGCTTACCCAGGTCGCTCTGTTGGATCTCCGCAAGAAAGGTGTCTATCTTTTCCTTGGAAGACTCGCAAACCACCTCGACCCGTCTGTCTGGCAGGTTTTTAACAAACCCCGTCACACCCGCCTTGTGCGCCATGGCTTCTGCGGTAAATCGAAAACCGACTCCCTGCACGCGTCCGGTGTAATAAACATGCACGCGATGGGTGGCCACAAGCTTCTTAGCCACGGATTTTTTTCTCGTGCGCCAGAAGCCATGCCTTTTTTTTGAGTCCATAGGCGTATCCGGTCAAGCTGCCGTCCGAGCCGATCACGCGATGACAGGGGATCAGAACCGCGACCGGATTCTGTCCGACGGCATGAGCCACCGCACGCACCGCCTTGGGGCGCTTCACGCGACGCGCCAATTCGGCATAGGAAATCGACTCGCCCCAGGGGATCGAAGAAAGTGCTTTCCAGATATTTTTTTGGAAAGGGGTGCCCTCGATTAAAAAACGCCCGCCCACGCCCTTCCGGCTTCCCTTAAAATACAGATCCAGGCTTCGCCGGACAGACGAAGGCATTTTGCCGGCGACCCGTCCCCTGGAGACCATGGAAACCGCCGAAATATCCGCTCCGCGCCCCGAAACACGCAGGATGCCAAGAGGACTGGGGTAAGACGCTGAAAAACTCGTATCCTGTTTCATGGTTTTTCTCCCTCGGGCAAGCCCTTCAGAAGAGTGCGAAAAAAACTTTTGTCTTTAGCGTGCGTCAAAAGAGCCGCCACTTTTGAACGCGGCACCCAGCGCGCTTCGGGGTTCTGCGGGTCCACAGGACAAAGCGTCTTTTGTGGCGTGGTAAAAAGAAAAAGGGTGATGCGCTTTATTTCCGAAAGATCATCCCCGCCGACTTTGCTAATACGCGGCCTTTCATAACTTCCAAGAGCGCGGACAAAATGGAGCGTTTTGACGCCAGATTCTTCGTAGATCTCGCGCTTGGCCGCC
>JANNFA010000113.1:0-2013 GCA_031379345.1 Candidatus Omnitrophota bacterium
TCCGGCACTCCCAGATTCACGACGAAGTCCGAATGCGCGCGGCTTTCTCGGTAGGACGGTTGCTTTGGGGGGAATTTCAGGCATTGGCCAATGCGTTTCAAGTCAAAGTTGAGCAGGAACGTTCCATGAAAAAGGAGCCGGTTTTTTTTGCGTCTCTGGGAATTGCCCGAGAACTTGAGTGCGCCCAGGGTGAGGTCGGTGTGGCCCTGAACGCGCACTTCTTTGCCTAGAAGCTTCGAAAGTGCTTTACGTTGGTGCTGCATCACGAAATCGTTGGTCGAGCGGATATTCGCGAGGGGTCCGCTGGCCTTCACTTTTAAGATGAGAGAATAATTCAAACAGCCGGGCCCTTGAAGCACGCTACCGCCTCCACTGCATCGGCGGAACACGGGCATGTCAGGTGTTTTTTTCACTTCTTCTTTCCAGGCATTAGAATAACCAAGCACCGTGAAGTAGCCGGGGGAGGTCCAAAACCGCAGGATCTCGTCTCCGTCGGAGGATTCCGACTCGTCGAGCAGCGCCTCATCGCAGGCGAGATTCTCTTGGGGCGTCCTGTAGCTGTAATCGAAAAGTTTCATAGATTGAAATTGTAGCGTGAAATTAAACCGTAAACATATTATAATGAAACGATTATGGAATCTAAAGAAAACGTCGAGCTCAAGCTTACCAAGCTGAACGGTGCCGAGAGCGAAGAATGGGTTGAGTCTATGGAGAAGATGCTCCGTTTTGCTACGGAGCAGAATCCCTATTTCCTGGAAAAGCTTTGGCAGAGATTGGAGCAGGCCGGTCTTCATATGCCGAAGGCCGTGAATACGCCCTACGTAAACACCATCCCGTCCGACGAAGAGCCCGAGTATCCCGGCAACCGCGAGATCGAACGCCGCATTAAAAGTTATATCCGCTGGAACGCGATGGCGATGGTGGTCAAGGCCAACCGCATCCATGGCGGTTTGGGCGGCCATATCTCGACGTATGCCTCACTGGCTTCCTTATATGAGGTTGGCTTCAATCATTTTTTCCACGGACCCGACGGCGATGGCCCGGCAGACCTTGTCTACTTCCAGGGACACGCTTCCCCTGGCAATTACGCCCGCGCCTTTCTTGAAGGGCGCCTAAGCGAGCAAAAGCTTCACAATTTCCGTCAGGAGCTGGCGGAGGGCGGCGGGCTTTCCTCCTACCCGCATCCTTATCTGATGCCTGACTTCTGGCAATTTCCGTCCGTCTCCATGGGTCTGGCGCCTATCAACTCTATTTATCAGGCGCGTTTCAATCGCTACATGGCCGCCCGTGGATTTCTGAAGGGACCCCAACCGAAGGTGTGGTGTTTTGTCGGCGACGGCGAGTCCGATGAACCAGAGAGCCGCGGCGAACTAAGTCTGGCCGGACGCGAGAAGCTCGATAATCTTGTCTGGGTCGTGAACTGCAACCTTCAGCGGCTCGATGGGCCGGTACGCGGCAACGACAAAATTATTCAGGAATTAGAAGGGGTGTTCCGCGGCAATAACTGGAACGTTATCAAGGTCATCTGGGGTTCCGACTGGGACGCGCTTTTCCAGAAAGACACAAAGGGCCTTCTCTTAAAACGCATGCAAGAGGCGGTCGACGGGGATTACCAGAAATATTCAGTCGAGCCGGGCAGCTACACGCGTAAACATTTTTTTGGAAAATATCCTGAACTCGCGGAAATGGTCAATCATCTCTCCGACGAACAGATCCAGAAGCTTCTTCGCGGCGGCCATGATGTGAAGAAGGTATATGCGGCTTTCAAGTCGGCCGTCGAGCACAAGGGTCAGCCGACCGTCATCCTCGCGAAGACGGTAAAAGGGTACGGCCTTGGCGAAGCGGGAGAGGGCCGTAACATCACGCACCAACAGAAAAAATTGAACGAAAAAGAGCTGCGCGAGTTTCGCGAGCGCTTTGGCGTGCCCATCTCCGACGATGAAATCGTGGAGACGCCTTTCTACCGCCCTCCGGCGGAATCCGAGGAGATGAAATATTTGCAGGAATGCCGCC
>JANNFA010000121.1:0-3375 GCA_031379345.1 Candidatus Omnitrophota bacterium
CCTCTTCGGGCGTCAGATTCTCTTTGCCTTCGCAAAAAGGACACTCGCGTTCGGAGGTGACCTTTACCGACTGAGTGTCCATCGGGCGCCAGCCGCGCTCGGCAGAAATGATGGTCCAATACCCTACGATCGGGTCGCGCCTAAGCTCAGGCACCGTTCTCCCCCGGCTTCATGTATCCCAGAAGATCAGAGGGCCTGACCGTCCCCACTACCTTGTTGTTCTTATCCTGGATAACGAGAAGCTCGCACTTAAGTTCTTTGAACTTGCGGATAGCATCGGCGATCGTAGCGTCTTTTCCTATGACCGAGAAATCCTTCGTGCCAAACTCAACGATCGGGCGGTCAAGCTCTTTCAAAGTCAAATTAGGAATGGCGAATTTCTCGAGCTTCTCTACATTCAAGAGACGTCGGTTGATATATTCATAGAAGTGGGTCGATAAGATGCGTTTGTAGCTGACCGGCACCGGTAAAACGGGCTTGCCTTCGATAAAATCCAGATGACTGCGGAAAGCAGAGCTCTGTGTGCGTGCGTCGATGGCCAAAAGGTACCGGAGTGAGCTATCCGGAAGCATGTGCTCCTCGGCTTCCGGAATCGTGGCCAACGCGATCAACTCATGCGTGTCCTCGGCTGAGATCTGGAGACCGTGGAACCCGCGGGCGATCTGAAATGACAGGTTACCGTCCTGATCACGGCAGACCGGCGCATACTTTTCGAGCGTGTCGATCGCGTCGGACAGGAACACACCCAATGCGACGTCCGGATTGTACAGAACACCCGCCATGATGAAAGCCGCATCATCCGATTGGCCGGGCCCAATGCGGTGTCGAATATAAAAATATCGCTGAGTCTTCGGGTCCGGCGTGCCTTCGGTGCTGACAATCAGCCCGCGCCGCTGATAATCCTCGATCCTGTCCTCCTGCGCGTCCTCCGCGAGCTTCTCTCCGTCCAGATTCATCTCAAGCATCGTCTTCACATCCACGATGTAACAGCGTCCGCCGCCGATCTTGATCTGTAAGGCCTTTTCCGTTTCTTTGCGAACATCCGGATTATCTCGCAAGCCCCCGAGATAAAGACCGCGCAGAACATCCCGCGCATTCACCTTGCGGTCACGAAAAAGAGGGTGCCCCAGAAGGGGCTCCCCGCTCTCATTCACAAGTCGGTCACGTTTTTCGCCGTGCATGGCGTCATTGGCGAAAGAAAGAATGTCATCGATAAGCGCCTGACGTTGAGCCTTCACACGCTCCGGGTCGCGGCCAAGCGCGCGCACCACATCATCAATGGTCGTATTCACATAACTGCGGTTCTTGAACGCGCCGGCGCCGTTGTGAGAACGTCCCTCCAGAGACTGCATGAAAAGCAGCTCTTCGACTTCGGGAGTGGTCTCGAGATGTTCGTAGGATTTTAAAAGTTCAAAATCGGCCTGGATCTTTTCCTTGGGCGCGACGGAGTGTAAATACATATTTTGTTAGTTTAACATCCTTAGATTAAAATGTCTCCGGACTTTAGAGGGAAACCTTTTAAAAATTCTCCGGCCGGCATCGCCTTGCGGCCTTCAAGCTGCAGTTCTTCCAGTAACAGGGAGCCCTGCCCCGTCGCGACACAAACCCCGGACACCCCCGCCTCCAGCACGCGGCCCGGTGTCTGGCCGTGACGATCCCTATCGACCCGACAGCGCTTCACGATAATCCGTTTCTCATTAAAAAAAGTAAAAGAGCCCGGCCAGCTCAAAAACGCCCGAACCCTTCGGTCTAATACTTCAGCCGGATCCGCCCATTTGAGCCGGCCGTCGTCTTTTTTTATTTTAGAGCAGACGGTCACGGCGGTCTTGTTCTGCGGAATCCAATGCGACGCACCTTTTTCAAGCAAAGAGAGTGCCTCCAACAGCGCGGAAGCGCCCAATGCCGCTAACTTTGGTTCTATTGTCAAAATAGTCTCACGCGCGTCCAGTTGAAGACGTTTCTCCAAAAGAACGTCCCCCGCGTCCAAGGCCTCGACCATACGCATCACGCCGACACCGGTCTCCGCATCGCCCTCGAGAATAGCGCTTTGCATCGGAGAGGCCCCGCGCCAGCGCGGAAGCAGCGAGGCGTGCACATTGAGCGGGGCGATCTTTGGAATATCCAGAAGACGCTTTTTTAAAAGTCTGCCAAAAGAGATGACGACAAACACGTCCGGCACCATCCCTTCAAACTCATGGACGCAGGCCTCTTCCGTCTGATTTGAAAACTCAAGCGTGCGTATGGAGTGCTTGGAGGACCACTCTTTTACGGCGGAAGTTTTGGGTTCAAGATTGCGGCCGCTGGGCTTGTCGGGTTGCGTCACCACAGCCAAAAGCTTGTGCGAAGAATTTTTGAGCGCGTCGAGGGCCGGCAGGCCAAAGGCGCTCGTTCCGAAGAAGACGATTTTCAAATCTTTTTGGAAAGCTTTTTTTTGACGCTGCGGCTTTTGAACAATCCCAGACGGTCAATAAAGAGAATACCGTTCAAATGATCGATCTCGTGCTGGAAGATACGGGAAATGAGGCCCTCGCCTTTTACTTCCACTTGTTTGCCTTCGAGAGTGGTTGCCTTCATCCACACGCGCTTGGAACGCTTCACCGGCTCATAGAATTCCGGCACACTGAGACAACCCTCGAATTCTTTGATGACCCCTTCAGAGCGAACGATCTCGGGATTGAAATAGACCATCTCCTGGCCCTTCACTTGGTCAGCGCTCGCCACAAAGATACGCTTGGATATCCCGACCTGGTTCGCCGCCAAACCCACGCCATTTTCGGCGTACATGGTCTCGATCATGTCGCGGACGAGCTTGCGATCCTCGCTCGTGATTTTTTTGACCTCTTTCGTCCGCGTGCTCAGCACCGGGTGAGGGTATTTGAGAACTTTTAAGATAGCCATAATTTATCCCCGAAAGATTCTATCATTCAACCCGGGTCGACGTCGACGGCGAGAACGACCCCGCTTTTTTTGAAACCGCGAAGGGCTTCGCGGATAAATGCGTTGATCCGGGCGACCTCGTCGCCCTTCACGTAGACATTCCAGTAGAACTGGCCGTGCTCTTTTGAGCTGACACAGGGTGCGGGGCCCAGGACGTCCATCTTCGCCGCGGCAGCGCCAACGCGAAACGCTCTCGCCAGCTCGATGGCGTTGCGGACGACATTTTTTTCGCTCGCGCCGCGGAGGACGACTTGTACAAGATGCGAGAAAGGCGGCATCCTGAGCTCGCGCCGAATGCCGATTTCTTTGTCATAGAACTCTAGAAAATTGTGGTCTTTGGCGCTCTGGATAGCGTAATGTTGCGGCACGAAAGTCTGCACCACGACCCGACCCGGAATGTCGCCACGGCCCACGCGGCCCGACACCTGCGTGAGAAGA
>JANNFA010000122.1:0-10731 GCA_031379345.1 Candidatus Omnitrophota bacterium
AACGTCACCCGTGAGCAGTCCGACCGAATCGGGGTACTTGGCAGAAAAATCTCGGAATTTTTGGTTCGAGAGGGCTTTGACGGGGGCGGTATAGACGACACGTTCACCGCGCGCAAGCGCCTGGTCGATCGCGTATTCGGCGATGGCAGTTTTGCCGGCGCCTGTGGGAGCGGAGACAAGAACGGATTTTCCGGCATCCACCGCCGCGATGGCTTTTAGCTGGAACGGGTCGTATTGGTATTGCATGCGCGCACACTATACCATAAAATGGTGTTTATGAACCTACCTCGGAACATTTTATCGGCTTGTCTTGGTCTGTGTCTCTGTGCGGGCGCCACCTTGGGCGGCAGGCAGGCGCAGGCGGCCGACTTTCTCGACTTGCGGGCGTACAGCATCGCGCAAAATTATCATTATTCCTGGGATCCGGTCGCCAAGAACGCCGTTCTGGAAGGCGCGGCAGGCCGTTTCCAATTCCACGTCGGCAGCGAGTATTTTTTAAGGGACGGCCGTCTCGGGAAGATGGACGGAAAAGCGTTTTTTTGGAATGACTCGGTGGTCACACCGTCTTCCGCCGTCTCGTTTTTACCCGCCCCTAAAACGGCGCCATCGGTTTCTCATATACTGCGGAAGGTCGTCATAGATGCGGGGCATGGAGGCAAGGACGCTGGCGCGAAGTGCAGTCATGGACTCAAAGAAAAGAGCGTGGTGCTCGAAGTGGCGCAAAAGGTGAAGATGGGTCTCGAGGCCGCCGGGATCCAAGTCGTCATGACGCGAGGTGCGGATGTGTTTATCCCGCTTTCCGAACGCGCGCAGATCGCCAATAAAAACGGTGCCGACCTTTTTGTGAGTATCCATGCAAACGCTTCTACCACACCCTCCTTGGATGGTTTTGAAGTGTATACTCTCTCCGAAGCGACCGACGACCAGGCGCTGGCGGTCGAACGAACCGAGAACTCGGTGATCCGTTTTGAGCCGGGCGCGCACGCATCGCTTTCAAATAATCTTAAGACGATCTTATGGGACCTGAAGGAAACACAAAACCGTAAGGAATCTCTGCGGGCCGCCGGCCATATTTCAGAAAGGGTCACGAGCTCGGTGTCTACGGCCGCGCAAAGACAGAGAAGCGCTAATTTTTACGTGTTAAAATGGACAGAGTGCCCGGCCGTGCTGGTGGAATTGGCCTATCTTTCCAACCGCACCGACGAGGGTCGTTTACGCGACCCGGTCTACCGGGCGCGTATTGCGAATGCGATCTTGAATGGTTTATTCGATTACAAAAATGAATTTGAGTCCACGGACGGATACACAAAATGAAGAAAAGTCCCGCTTCTGACCCGATTGGCATCTTCGACTCCGGCATCGGCGGCCTCACTGTGTTTAAAGCGGTGCGCCGTGGTCTGCCCGACGAGGACATCGTTTATTTCGGCGACACGGCTCGCGTCCCCTACGGCACAAAATCAAAAGAGACCATCACAAAGTTTTCTATTGAGAACGTGCACTTTTTGCAGAGTTTCGATGTGAAGATGGTGGTGGTCGCTTGCAATACTGCCTCGTCGCTTTCGCTGGAGGCGCTCCAACGCAAGTTCACGATGCCGGTGGTGGGTGTGATTGAGCCGGGTTCCCGCGCGGCTATCCGCCAGACAAAGACCGGACGCATCGGCGTCATCGGCACGAAATCCACGATCGGGTCCAATGCCTATGAGGCCTGGCTGAAGAAGCTCGATCCGGATGTGAGCGTCTACTCGAGCGCTTGCCCGCTATTTGTGCCGTTTGTGGAAGAAGGGTGGACCGAAGGCGATGTGATCACCAAAGTGGCCCGCGCCTATCTGGAGCCGTTTAAAAATTTCAAAATAGACACGCTCATCCTTGGTTGCACGCATTACCCGCTTTTATCATCCATCATTCAGAAGGTAGTGGGAAACAAGGTGAGGCTCATCAATTCGGGCGAAGAGACTGCGAAAGAGGCGGGACGTCTTCTTTTAAAGATGGGAATTGAAAGCCCCGCGCGCGCGAAGTCACCCCAGCCGCATTTTTATGTCTCGGACGAGCCCGAGCAGTTCCGCGCTCTGGGAGAAAGGTTCTTGGGACGAGCCATCCCATCGGTCGCGAAGATCTCCGAACATTTCAGTCACCCGCAATTTGACCGCAGAACCGCCGCCCAAGCCCGCACTCTAGCCAAAGCGCAGAGGCTTCAGCGTGTTTGAAGTCACCGTGGAGGATGAATTTTCAGCCGTTCATTATCTCAGGTTGTATGATGGCAGCTGGGAGCCGCGCCACGGACACCTTTTCAAAGTCGCTGTCACGATGCGCTCGGAAGGGTTGGACTCGATGGGGGTGGTCACAGATTTTGAAGTGGTGAAGCCGGCTTTGAAGAAAATTCTTTCCGAATTCCATGAAAAATCGTTCAATGATCATCCGGATTTTAAGGGAAAAGTGAACCCCTCGACCGAAAATATAGCGAAAGCGATCTACGACCGTTTAAAGCCGGCCGTTCAATCCAACACCGCCAAATTAGCGAAAGTCTCGGTGTGGGAAACGCCCGATGCGAAAGCTTCTTATACCCCATGAACGAACCTAAAAATATCCAAAACAAAGCCACCGAGACCGAGATCAGCGAAATATTTTCTTCGCTCCAGGGCGAAGGACCCTACCTTGGCGTGAAGCAGGTATTCGTGCGTTTCGGGCGCTGCAACATGCACTGCACCTATTGCGATGAGCTGGAAAAGATGCAGGCCGAAAACTTCACAAAAATGAGCTTGGCCGAAGTCTTGAAAGAGATTGACCGCCTCGACAAGGAAAAGGGATATCACCATTCGGTCGCTCTCACCGGAGGAGAGCCGCTTTTTTATACGTCTTTTTTGGAGAACCTCCTACCTAAGTTAAAAGAAAGAGGATTTCCGACCTATCTTGAGACCAACGGCACACTGCCGCGCGAGCTGGACCGGGTTGTTCGCTATTGCGACATCATCGCCATGGACATGAAACCTTCTTCCTCCACGGGTGACCGCGCGTTCGAGAAAGAGCATTCAGAATTCCTCAAGATAGCGGTGCGCAGAGATGTTTTTGTGAAGGTAGTCATCACGCCTGAAACAAAACTCGAAGAAGTGAAGCGCTGCGCCAAGATCGTGGACGAAGTGGATGCGACCATCCCGTTCATCCTCCAGCCCCTGAGCGATCCTGTGGGTATCAACACCAAAGCCCTCCAGCTTATCGAAAAAGTATTCATGCCCGAAGTCGAAAAACTCCTCCGAGACGTCCGCGTCATTCCCCAGATGCACAAAATCTGGGGTGTACGGTAGGCCTTTCTTCCGTTATCAGGAAATACCCAAGAATTACTCTCAAAGAAGAGAGACGTTTAATTGCACAAGCCAAACGGGGTTCCAAAGAAAAAGAAGAAGAACTTGTTCTTCGCCACGTTGGTTTCGTAATATTTCGGATTTATAGAAAAACTTTTTTAAAATATCGAGAACGATTCGGGGAAGACATTCTTTCAGAATCCGTGTTTATTTTGTACAAAAAAGTAAAAACCTATAACTTGAGATACAGGGATAAGCAAGGAAATTTTAAGCCCGTTCGATTTGTGTCTTATATTTGGAAGGCGATCGACGGCTTTATTCTTGCTTCCCTAAAAAAAGAGATCGAGAGGGAGAGGCGCGAGGGAAACCTTGACTGGGAAAGATTTGATGCCGAAGATAGCATTACTATATGCAACTAGATTTGCATGTAGTAAATATCCATGTGCTAGCCATGATTGTCCATGCTTCTTGCAAAGCATAGGCATTTAGGGCGCAATAATAACACCAAGATTTGGAATTTGGCTAGAAAAATTCAAAACGCAGACCGAATTTTATGGTATAATTTAGGTATGAGCAACAAGCCATTAATAGAAACGAACGCTTATTTACGTGACTCGAAGCTGCGGGCGGCTTTGTTGCTTATTAATGTCTCAACGTCTACCGCTGTAGAATTGGTCCGTGTAAGCCCCGCTATTCTTAAATCCTTAAAAGACAAGACACTGCCGCAGTTTATTAGCCCTCTCGGCGTTTAAGCGTCTTTTCGAGCACCCACTTAAAAACTTCCTCCATTGGTTCGTAATTACGATCTAACCCTGCCTGTACCGCTTTAAAATAAACCTGTCTTTTCTTGCCTTGAATCGGGCTAAAATCCAATGGTGGGAGACCAGCTTGTAATGCCATGAGCGTTGATAGGACGCGCCCAACCCTGCCATTTCCTTCGCGAAATGGATGAATCAGAATAAATTCGGTATGCACCTCAGCCAACGCTTTAATGATTCTATCGGTGCCTTGAAAATTACAAGGCGTGTGACGCCTCAAAGGGCCTTCTTCAAATTCTTTCATTAATTTTTGAATATGCGTCGCGACTGCAAATTGAAAAGCCTCTTTGGCTAAATTGACTTGCCTGAATTTTCCCGCCCATGGGTAAATTTGCCCCATCCAAACTTGGTGCATATTGCAAATGTCTTTGGCGGTGAACCGATGGTTTGCATCATAACTTCTTAGAAATGACTCTTCGGCTTGCTGTAAGGCCACTGCTTCAATTTTGTCCATTTCTGACTTGCTTTTGATGCCCATCAAATTCTTGAGCACTAAGTTGCGGGAACCAGACTCAAATTGAGCTTCGACAAGTCCAGAAGTATCGTAACGCTTGCTTTGTTTCATAAGCCACATTTTACCCTAAGAGCCTATCTTTAAAAAATCAATTCGGGATACCACTGGAATACCATCACCGCTTTCACTAGGCACACCTAGAGGTTATCAGAGTTCTTCTTTAGGTCATCCAAAGCATACAGTGTCCCTCGCCATTGGACGCCGCCTTGCTTCAGCGCTGAAATTGCCGACCGCCAGAGAATGGCCATGAAAAGTAAGCTTCCAAACGGATGCGCCGGAAAGGCAAGCAGGGTAGCCGGCGCATAAAGCGCTCCCGCCAGATAGACCAGTCCGATGCAGAGGAGGGTTCCCTGAAAGAGGTGAAATTCGGCGCCCTGGGCGAAGAAGATCCCGACAAAAGGCAGGACATCCACCACCAGCATCCCGCCGCTAATGACAATGAGATGGAGAAAGTTGTAATTGAGGCCTCGAAACCCGTTCTTATGAAGACTGTTCATGACGCCGCGGGCGCCCTCGACCCAGCGGACCGCTATATGGCGTCCGCCATGCATGCCTATCTGATGAAATCCCGCACGCTTGATACGCTGACCCAGCATCATGTCGTCGGCAATGTCTAGAGCAATCACCTGGTGAGTGCCGATACTTTCATAGGCTGATCTTCGGACAAGATTGAACGCGCCGATACCGACGTAGGACCGAGAGCGAGGCCACTGAGCCGCCCAGGTGCGAAAGCGCATGTTGAATGTGAGAGAAAAGTAAGCCACAAAGATCGTCTCCAGGTAATTCATCAGCTCCACTTTTGGAAAAAGAGACAGGTGGTCAAGTTTGCGCTCGCGGACAGCCGCTATACTGTCTCGCAGGGTCTGCGGTTGAAATTTTACATCCGCATCGGTGAATAGGAGCCAATCCCCCGAGGAGGCGAGGTAGCCCTGATACAGCGCGTGTGTTTTGCCAAGCCAGCCCGAAGGCAGATCCTCGATATTGACGACCTTAAGCCGGGCATCCCGGATGGCCCGCAATATCGCAAGCGTGTCATCGTCGGACCGGTCATTGACGGCGATGATCTCAAAATTGGGATATTTTTGACCGAGCATTCTTTGGACGGCATCATAAAGATGCTGGGATTCATTGCGAGCCGCCAACACAATGCTGACCTTGGGAGAGGCGCTCGTATCCGTTTTAGCGGCGGTTGCCGCAAGTCGGGGGATGTGAAACAAGGTGCCCACGATGAGATCAGCGCCACGGACAAGCCAGTAAAAAAAAGTAAACCACGCTAAGTAAAACATGCCATCCATTATACACGCCGCGCTACACTGGACCAGATCCGTAACGCTCTGAAAGGATAAGGCCGCTAAAAAATTGTGGCGGGTTATTGTGGGGTACTTGTCAGGCGGAATTTATGAAGCAGGCTATCTAGCAGCGGATGCATCTTTCTTCTTTTCTTGGTGATAATGAATACGGAGCGGTAAATCCCCAAAGGTTTTTTATTGAGAACATCCAATTTTCCCTTGCTTGGCGCATGCGTTAGTGTGTATTGGTTGATAGGGGCAATTCCAACACCATTTAGAACAAGGCGACGAACGATCTCCACATCCTGGATCTCAGCGATGACGTTGGGTTTTATTTTGTGTGAAATAAAGTACTCCTGCAAGGCAAGATTGACTTGGCTGTTGTATGTGGGCAGGATCTTGGGGGATTTTTCAAGACACCGGGGGAAAGCCCCTAGTTTTTTTGAAAGAGCCGGACGAGATATAAAAACGACAGGAACTTTTTCTATCAGATGGCTTTCGATAGCCTGGTCTTTGTTGGTGTAGGGCATGTCCGTTAAAATAAAATCAATCTCGTGAGAATCCAACATTTCGACCAATTTTTCCATCCGCTCTTCGTGGAGGGCCAGGTATTGGTCCGGTTCCAGTTTAAGAACAAAGCTAAGGAGCGCGTCTAAAAAAGATTTGGGAACATAAGGCGTGGCGCCCACGCTGGTTTTAAGGCGCCCTTTCTTTGAAAGGCTGCCCAGGCTTTGCATCATCTCCCGGCCTGTTTCAAAAATATCCTCAGCATAGGCTTTCAAATGCTGCCCTTCCTCAGACAGGATCAATTTTTTCCCTTCCCGGTTAAATAACTGAAATCCCAGGAAATTCTCAAACTGTTTGATTTGATAACTTAAAGCGGGCTGTCCGATCCTCAATTTTTTAGCCGAGGACGTGACAGATCCGTCTTTGGCGAGAGTGTAAAAGTAATAAAGGTGGTGGTAGTTGAATGGGATCATATATTGATTTAATCAATAGTATAGCTAAAATATATGTATTTTACAACTATACCGATGTCCCGGATAATAAGGCCATATCAAGGAGGGTCGGTGCTAAAAGCAAAGGTGAAACAATGATACACGCATTTAAGGATAGCTTAAAAAGACTGGTAGCCGACCCGGAAGATAGATTTCATACGCATGTCCGCGCAAGGATAGGCAAAAAGGCCACGGATCATTTCGAGGGAAAAGTTAAGGAATTCATTCTTCGGATGCCCTCTGTGGTGTCAAGAATAGGCAGGATGATCTCGCTCGAGAAGGAAGGTTCCGTGGTGGACCGGCTAGCGAAGTATTTGCTTATTTATTTGTATGATCCGATGGATTTTTTACCCGAGAAAAATAAGGGCCTCTTTGGGTATCTGGACGACGCTTATTTTGTAGCGATTGTGTACATAATGATCCTTGAAAAAACAGACCCTTCTCTTGGGTCTAGCGAAGACGAGCAAACGAAAAAATGGATTTACACATCTTTGGAATCAGTTCGGTATTTGATACCGGAAGAGTCCAGAAAGATAGATAAAACGGTGTCGGACATAGTTACAAATCAAGTTCTTAACTACCCGGCAGCCGTCAAATAGGAGCAATACTTTGGATATGACTTGGTTCTGGGTGGGTTTCAATGTTTTTGTGTTGGCGATGCTGGCGCTGGATCTTGGGGTATTTCACCGAAAAGCACACGAAGTAAAATTCAAAGAAGCTTTGGCTTGGACGGCCGTATGGATCGCTCTGGCGCTAGGCTTCAACACAGCAGTCTATCGTTGGTGGGGTCCCCAGGTCGGCCTCCAATTCTTGACAGGCTACCTAATCGAAAAATCACTCAGCGTAGACAATGTCTTTGTTTTCTTGCTGATCTTTACCTATTTTAAAGTACCCGCTAAGTATCAGCACGAAGTGTTGTTTTGGGGAATTATCGGCGCCCTCATCTTTCGTGCTATTTTCATTTCGGTCGGTATCGCGCTTTTGGAAAACTTCCACTGGCTTATTTATGTGTTTGGGGCATTTCTTGTCTTTACCGGGTTCAAGCTGGCCCTGGAGAAGGATAAGGAAATTCATCCCGAAAGGAACCTCGTTCTGAAACTATTCCGGCGCATGATGACGGTGACTGAGCAGTACGAGGGAGGGAAGTTCTTTGTTCGCAGGGATAACCGAATCTGGGCAACGCCGCTCTTTGTCGTGTTGTTGGTGGTTGAAACAACAGATGTGATCTTTGCGGTTGATTCTATTCCGGCCATCCTCGCGATCACAAAAGATCCGTTTATCGTTTACACATCAAACGTTTTTGCAATTCTTGGACTTCGCGCCCTCTATTTCGTCTTGGCCGGAGTCATGGAGAAATTTCATCATTTACACTATGGACTGGCGGCGATCCTGGGGTTTGTCGGAGTCAAAATGATCCTTTCCGAAGTTTATAAAATTCCCGTGGTCATTTCTCTGGGCTTTATCGCAAGCGCGTTGGTTTTTTCTATCATCGCATCGCTTGTATGGCCCAAGAAGGATCACAAAGTGGTTTTGAAGTCCGCTTGAGAGCATCTCGTGAAAATAATTAAGCGTTGGCTCAAGATTGTCTTAGGAGCAATCATCACGGTCATCGGAATTATTTTGATGCCGGTGCCGGGTCCAGGGGGGACACCCGTAACGCTGGCGGGCCTGGCAATATTAAGCTCGGAATTGCCATGGGCTAAGAGGCTCATGGATAATCTAAAAGAACGAATTGGATTTTTAAGATCCGGTAAGAATAGCCAGCGAAATCGAATCGTGATTATTGGCGGGGCGCTCATTTTTTATGCCGTAACGGGGGTTGTCTTTACCAGGATGTGGGCTGGGTGAGAAAAATTGCAGGTATTCAATCAAAGGAAACAATGAAAGGAATGGGGTTGATAAATGAATAGTCTTGATAGACTGGAAAGCCAATCGGTTTTTATATTGCGAGAGGCTTATAAAAAACTCGGAAAAATAGCGCTCTTGTGGTCCATGGGCAAGGATTCTACCGTGCTGATGTGGCTGACTAAAAAAGCATTTTTTGCTCATGTCCCTTATCCTGCGGTTCACATTGACACTACGTTTGAATTTCAAGAAGTATATGCTTATCGGGAAAAATTCCAAAAAGAATGGGGTTTTAATTTGATCGTCGGGATCAATCAAGAGGCTCTTGATAAAGGAATTAATTATGATAATAACGACCCCCTTACTGTCAACCATGAGCTTAAGACAGTGGGGCTTCAACAGGCACTTCAAAAGCACCAATGGAATGCCCTGATCGTCGGGATCCGGCGCGATGAGGATGGGACTCGGGCGAAAGAGAAAATTTTTTCGCCCAGAAATATTGAATTTGAGTGGGACTACAAAGATCAGCCTCCCGAGCTGTGGGATCAGTTCAATACCAACTTCGATAAAGAAACGCACATACGCGTGCATCCTCTTTTGGAGTGGACAGAGGCAGATGTATGGAACTATGTGAAGCGAGAGAATATTCCCGTGGTGGATCTGTATTTTGCTAAAAATGGGAAGCGCTACCGCACCTTGGGATGTCACCCTATCACAAAACCTGTTTTGTCCGAGGCCGACACCATCGACAAGATCATTGAGGAGCTTCGTCATACAAAGGTCAGTGAACGGGTTGGGCGGGAACAGGACCATTACTCACCCTACGCGATGCAAAAGCTTAGAGCGAAGGGGTACATGTAAACATGTTGAATCAAAATAGAAAAAGGGGCTAGAAAATGGATCTCGAGTTAATCAGAAGTAACTTGATGAATCCGCCTATCTTATTTTTCTTTCTGGGCATGCTGGCCGTATTCTTAAAATCGGATCTTCAGATCCCCGCGCCGATCCCAAAGCTATTTTCTTTGTATCTATTGCTTTGCATCGGATTTAAAGGCGGCGCCGAGCTTTCCAAGAGCGGAATTACCCAAGAGGTGATCGTGACGATGGGCGCTGCGATCCTAATGGCTGTGTTGGTTCCTATATATCTTTTCTTTATTTTAAAAAGAAAAACAGGCGTTTATAACGCAGGCGCAATCGCCGCTACTTATGGCTCGGTAAGCGCCGTTACTTTTATCACCGCAACTGTATTTTTAAAAAGCATGGGCGTTGATTTTGGAGGCCACATGGTGGGTGCTCTGGCGTTCATGGAGTCTCCGGCGATCATCATCGGCATTGTGCTGATACGGTTGTTTTCATCAGACGATAATGAAAAAAAGGTTCATTGGGGCGAAGTATTCAGGGAGGCTTTTATAAGCGGGCCCGTTTTTCTGATCCTCGGAAGCCTCGTCATCGGTTTTTTAAGCGGGGAAGAAGGCGCCGCGGCTCTTAAGCCCTTCACAACGGACATTTTCAAAGGGATGCTGGTTTTCTTTCTGCTGGATATGGGTATTTTGGCCGCACAGAGGTTAGGTGACCTGCGAAAAGCCGGCTTCTTCCTCATTTCTTTTTCAGTGTTGGTTCCGCTTGTTAATGCTTTTATAGGTTTATTCGTAGCAAAATATTTTGGTTTTTCACAAGGCAACGCATTCCTATTTGTGGTGCTAAGTTCGAGCGCCTCGTATATCGCGGTTCCGGCGGCGATGCGATTAAGCGTACCACAGGCAAACCCTAGCTTGTATGTGCCCATGTCGCTGGCTCTGACGTTTCCATTGAACATAGCGCTGGGGTTGCCGTTTTACTTTCATTTAGTTCAAAGATTTGTGAGTTGATCAATGAAACTTGGCATTATTAAAGGAGGGCAACTGGGGAAGATGCTGATTGAGGCCACCTCCGGCTATTCCGTTTATACGAGGGTTATGGATCCGTCAGAAG
>JANNFA010000149.1:0-4202 GCA_031379345.1 Candidatus Omnitrophota bacterium
TGCGGCATCGCGTCCACCGCATTGAAAACCAGGTTCGTAAGCGCCTCGCGTATCGAGGCTTCGTTGCCCAGAGTTTCGGAAACCGGTTCTAGCTTGGTGACGACTTTAATATTCAGTCCCTTCGCGCGCGCCTCGTCCCTCCATTTGGGCTGTGTCATCATCACCACCTGTTCAATGGTTTTGTTCACGCTCATAAGCTGAAGGTTCTCGGCTTTTTCCTTCTGCCGGTAGAATTCCCGCAACCCTCCCACGATATGCATCGCGTCTCGCGCGGATGTGTTTATCATCTCGATGTATTTACGCACTTTTTCAAGATCCTTCAGCGACTCGGGCTTGCTCAGAAGGATCTCACTGAATCCGAGCACCGGCATGAGCGCGTTTGAGAAGTCGTGCGCAATGCCGCTGGCCATCTGTCCAATGGCCGCCATGCGCTCCTGCTGGATGACCTTCTGCTGGGCCTTCTGTAATTCCGTCTGCGTCTTCAGATGACGGATGATACTTTCGCGAAGTGCTTCCTGCTCTAGGATCCTGTCCGTAATATCACGTGCGTTGATGACTGTCCGCACTGAGCCGTCTTCAGCAATGATGGTCCGGCCGATCGCTTCGATCCCGCGCCAGGTTCCGGCGCGATTACGCAAACGAAACTCCATAGAGAAGTCTTTTTTGTCGCGGCTTTTGTTCAATACAAACTGCGCGTTCTCGATATCCTCTTCATGAATAAAATCCGTGAGACTCCGCCCGACGAAGTCGGCCGATTCATAACCAAGAAGTTTCCTCACAGATGGGCTCGCAAACCGGATTGCCGCCTTTGCATCAAGCACCATGATGATGTCAGACGCGTTCTCGATCAGCGAGCGGAAATACTCTTCGCTCTTTTCCAGTTCGGATTGGGCTTGGTCGCGGCCTTTTCGTTTCTCTTCTTCATGCATTGCCCGGTGTACAGAAAGAGTGAGGCGTCCGGGGCGCTCCTTAAAAATGTAGTCGGTGGCGCCTGCCTTAAGCGCCTCGATGACAGAGGCTTCATGTATCTGCCAAGAAATAAAAATAAATGGCTGACTGGGCATGACCTTGCGGATCGCTTTCATGAGAGCAAGCCCCGAGGTGCGGCCCACAATATAATCAGACAAGATGATATCAGGGTGAAAGGATTGGAAAAGAGAGAAAAACTCCGTGCGCGTCGTGGCCCGTCGCAGTTCAACTTGAAGCCCTGATGACTTGAGCTCTTTCTCTACAATCTCGGCATCAGAACCTTCCTGTTCAAGCAGCAGGATGCGAATGGGTTCCATAAAAAAAGATTACTGGATATGAGCTTCGATGCAATCCAAAAGCTCGCGCATCGCAAGAATGGGTTTGGCGATATAGGCATAGCCCCCGATTTTACCCTCCTGGGCCTCAACCTCATCCTTCGTCACAATGCCTGTCAAAAAAATTATCGGTGTCTTGTGTATCCCGGGATCATTCTTGACCTTCTCTGCCACCCCATCTCCGCTCATATCCTTCATCATAATATCCAAGAGTATTAAGTCCGGCTTGAAGATTTTGGCCGTTTCAAAACCAACCCCACCAGAGTTCTCGGTGCGCACCTCATACTTGCCGGTGTCTTCAAGGTAAGATTTTAAAAAGGCGGTAATGCTCCGTTCATCGTCTACGACCAGGATTTTCTTTTTCATGTTTTCCCCTATTATCAATAGTATGTATAACTTATCAATATTATACACTAATCTATTATGATTATCAATTATGGGAGAAAAATTAAAAGAGGCTAGATATCTGTCTTTGAATGGCGGGTGGGTGACTTTAAAAATGAACGGAGATTTTCAGCTTTGTTTCTCTATCTCAGCTAGAGCCCATTCCATGTCGATTGATTTCAGGCTATCATCTTTGGTGGCGCTTTCCAACCACTCCCTACTTTCGGGATATCTTTCCAACCAGAGGTCCAGCCGTTTTTTTAGGTCCGAGAGAGATGTTCCCTGAGAATCCATGCCAGTCGGCACGCTGGTGGGTGGGGTGCCCGAAAATCCATTGGTGGCCCCAATAATTTGGGGGTGTTTTGGCGTGGGCTTTTTCTTTTTCCTGGGCGAGGTCGAATAGAAACTCACATGGCCCCCATTCCCGGATACATTCCCACGGTCTAAGATAGAGATGTCGGACGGAACTATTTCACATAGCGCGCCGTCTATGTCTTGGAACAGGATATGCTCCTTGCTTTCGGCGAGAATACGCCCTGTTTTGGTTTTACCCGACTTGAATCTCAGGACATCTGCAAAGGCGGTACTTTGGAACAATGTTATCCCGAAAACCAGCACGGCCACCCACCTCATAAAGCAAGCGCCGCCCGGAATCCCTCCGCAATCATAGCAGGGTTGTACTTAGAACTGATGCGTGGGATATCCGGCGTAGGAAGCCGGTTTATCTTTACCCTTAAGAGCGCAGGCCCCGGCATGGATAGGATCTTCTGGAGTTTGGAACGTAGTGATCCCTCATCTCGCGCATTTGCGGCCACCCGATATCCGGCCGACAAGGCCATTCCTTCAAAATCAGTAGTGGCTGAGGTGGTGTCCTGGTCGCCCGTGGTCTCATAGGATTCGTTGTCCAAAACAATATGATAAAAGTTAGCGGGTTTGTAGTGTCCTACGGAGGAAAGCACTCCTAAATGCATCAGGAGCGCGCCGTCACCATCCAAGATAACGACTTTTTTTTCGGGCCGGGCAAGCGCGACACCCAAGCCGATGGATGGCGCGTGGCCCATCGAACCTTGCATGTAAAAGTTCCCCGGTCGGTCGGCTAGGCTGAAAAGTTCTCTTGAGGGCTTGCCGGTGGTCGCAATGACTGATTCTTTACCGTCCAAGCAATCCGCAATCATGCGAATGGCGTCCGCGCGTTTCATGGGAAGCTCCCCTGCGTCTTTTTTTGGATAAGTCGTTTCTTCGATGGTGTCTTTTCTGACAAAATAAAAAAAGGGTTGCTTGGCCTTCTCTAGATATTGCCTGGCCATCTCTAAACTTTTCTCAAAGGCAAGGGGCTCGGTCGGCATCTCTTCGAACCGCACACCCAGCGCTTCAAGAACCGGGCCCATCGTGCGACCGACGATTTCATGCTGAGGCTCATCCTTCACGCCATAGGCGCGGCCGCTCATAAAAATAAGAACGGGTATCTTGTAGATCATGTTGAGCGAAGTGAGGGGGTTCACAAGATTTCCAAAACCTGAATTTTGGATCAGCAGAGCGGTGGGTTTGCCGGCGAGATAACTGCCGGACGCGAGTGCAAGCGCTGCGCCTTCATTCGGCACCATGGTGTATTCGAGGTCTGGCTGGTCAAGTACATGGTTGATGGCCGCCTGAAAAAAGGAACAGGGAACACCCGTAAAACGGGCGAAACCGTTCTTTCTCAGTGCATCCACGAACGCCTGCGGGGAGATCACTTTTTGATATTTTCTCGAAAATAGGACTGCACGCGCTCGTAGTCTTCCAGAGAATGGATCTCGGACCACCCATGCTCTATCTCAAGACCGTGCACCGGTTCGTTCTGGTCAAGCAGGTATTGGATGAGGTCGTTAAAATCTGCTTTTTCAGCGCTTTTCGCTTCATAGAATGGCCGGCCGTGAAAATCAGCGAGCGCTTTTCGCCACGCACGCGTGAAAGAAGCCCATCCCTCCTCCCGAAAAAAGGCCATGCCGATAAACTCGTAGTTTGCGGCCTTGCGGTCAAGGGCACGTCCTATTTTTTGGATGGGTTTGAAACTGTGCTGGCCGAGTTTGCGCGAAGAAGCGCCTTCCGAAGGCGCGATGACCAAGTCCAGCTTCTTTGAGCGCGGTGGGAGGCTTCGGTAGGCACGGTCGATGACAAGCGTGATGTCATGCGGACTGGCGAGTAGCCGCTCCACGATCTGCCGGTCGAAAATAATATCAGAATACGCCATCAAAAAACGTTCCTTGATGACCGGCTGTGCGGTAAAAAGCGAGTGAGCAGCCCCCGTCTTATTAAAATCGGGATTGTTGAGCAAGGTCGCGCCGTCTAAGCGGATGGAGTCGGACGAATACCCGCCGACCACGAAAATATCTGAAATGCCGCAGGAGCGCAGCGTGTCCATTTGGCGGTCGACGAGCGTCTTGCCGCCGATGGGAAGCATGCATACCGGCTGGCCCTTCAGCACGCTCTCCAAGTCTGTGTGGCCGCGGGGATCACCCGCGGCAGGAATCACGG
>JANNFA010000180.1:0-2326 GCA_031379345.1 Candidatus Omnitrophota bacterium
GACGGTATTTGATGACCAGGAACGCGACCGCACTAAAAAAAACAAGATTGAGCATGCCGAAAGCACGGAACGCCGGATCCGTTGATCGCAGCGCTTGCGGGGTCATTAACGCGATGCAGACCCAAACCCCAAGCGCCCAAGATAGACTGAAATCGCCGGAACTTTTTCTTTCAATCAGGCGCAGAACAAGCGGGATGTTAAAAAAAGGAAGCAAGATAGCGGATATCATCCCAATTTTCTCAATCCACGTGTCCATTTTACCCTGCCGCCTGCCTAAATACAATACTTGGGCTAAAAATCTTCATCGAAACTCCACTTGATACAACCGCTTGAGGTTGTCGCCGACCTTTTTTTGGAGATTTTGAATCTCCTCATCTGTAAAGGTCCCATCCTCTTTTTGATACGATAAGGAAAAAGCCAGGCTCCTTTTCCCCTCCGGTACGTTTTTGCCCATGAATTGATCAAACAGGCTGACGGATTGAAGATAGGGTGAGGAAGCGTTGCGCATAACAGTCTCTAAGTCCTTTACTGATACACGGTTATCAATGATAAAGGCGATGTCCCTTCGCACCACTGGATACCGTGGAACGGGTCGGATACGAGTCCAAGAAGGGGTTCTTCCAAATAGATTTTCCAGCGATATCTCCCCATAATATAGGGTATGAGGAATATCCCAGCGCTGGATCAATGCCGGCGCGACCTCCCCACAAAAACCAAGGGACCCCCCCTCTTCTCGGACATCCGAAATAGCCGAAAACTGGGAATCTGACCCTGCGGTCTGCCACTGGGCGCCGTGAACGCCAAAGTGGTCGAGAATATTTTCAAAGGCCCCCTTCAAATCATAAAAGGAGGCCGGCAATTTTTTAGCCCAATTCTCATCGGCGGCTCCGTAGAGGCAGACAGCCAACACAGTCTCTTCCCGGCCTCCAATGAGTCTGTTTCCAACCTCAAATAATTTAAGGGACGAGGCCTTTCGGTGGACATTGAAGAGAACAGCCTCCATCATCCCCGGTAAAAGACTCGGACGGAAATATTCCTGCTCCGCACTCGTCGTATTCACCAATCGGTGTGACTGGGAAAGTGAAAATCCTGCCTGCTCCAGCTTCTTGCCTGAAAGAAGACTAAACGTCATGATCTCGTCAAAACCGATCGAGGCCATGTAGCCCTTGAGTTTAAGGAGGCCCGTCGCTTTCGCATCACGCACGGGTTCTTCCGAGTAACGGGTCGCCGGAATACGGTGTCCAACACGCTCAAAGCCTTCGATACGAAGCACCTCTTCAAACAGATCCACTTCTTGGGCGACGTCCCGCCTACCGGCACACGGTTTTACCCAGAGCGAATCTTTCCCGGCGTTTTTTACGGAAAACGACAGGCTCTTTAGAATGGCCGCGACGCGCGCCTGAGACAAACGAAGTCCTATGGATTCTTCCAGACGCTCCATCCGGAGTCGGATCGCTTTATCATTTTTTTTGGGAGAAAAGTTTTTGTCGAGAAGGCCTGAAACGTCTTCCCCGCCCGACCATTCCTGGATAAGCTCCGCGCAGCGCTTGGAGGCACATGCGATATGCTCCGGGTTTACTCCACGCTCGAAGCGGTAACTGGATTCTGTGCTGATCTTGTATTTTTTAGAAGCTTGTCTGACCGATCCGGGATCGAAATAGGCTGATTCGAGCAATATGTTTTTTGTACTGTCTGTCACTTCGGCTAATTTTCCACCCATGACACCGGCAATCGCAATCACGCGCTCGGCATCCGCGATGACTAGTGTTTTTTCGTCGAGAACATATTCCACGCTGTCGATTCCGAGAAACTTCTCCCCTTTTTTGGAACGTCGAACATCGATGTGCTCGCCGCGTATCTTGTCGAGGTCAAACGCATGCATCGGCTGGCCACATTCATACAGGACATAATTCGTGGCATCGACCACGTTCGAAATGGCACGGGTGCCGGCTAAAGTGAGGAGCCGCTGCGCCTCCGTCGGGGAGGGTCGTACCTGGACATTCTTTAAGATACGAGCGGTATACCGGGTACACCCTTTTTTATCTTCAATATGGATACTCACTGCGGTATTCGCGCGCGGCCGTGCCACTTTTTCGGGGGTAGAATACGCTTTTGGAAAATGAGGTTTTTTCCCCGTGATTGCGGCAACTTCGACCGCAAGCCCCATCACACTCAGACAATCCGGACGATTTGAAGTCACTTCGATATCGATGACGGCTCCTTCACTAGAGGAGTCCAAAACTTCCTCTACCTTCGTGCCGGATAACGTGAGCCTGTCCGCAAGTTTCTGCGGAGGAAGTTTCACTTCAATATATTTTTTAAGCCA
>JANNFA010000008.1:0-9222 GCA_031379345.1 Candidatus Omnitrophota bacterium
TGTAGCGCTGTAAGATACGCTGTACCTGACGGGCCACCGCATAGTGCTCTTCCCCAACGACATGCGGGTCGAGAATACGCGAGCTGGAATCGAGCGGATCGATAGCCGGATAAATACCCAACTCCGCGATCTGGCGCGAAAGCACGGTGGTCGCGTCCAAATGCGTGAACGTCGTAGCCGGCGCAGGGTCGGTCAAGTCGTCGGCCGGCACGTAAATGGCCTGCACAGAGGTGATGGAACCCTTCTTGGTGGAAGCAATGCGTTCCTGAAGCTCGCCCATTTCTGTTGCGAGGTTCGGCTGATAACCCACCGCCGAGGGCATGCGCCCGAGAAGTGCGGACACTTCCGAACCCGCCTGCACGAAACGAAAGATATTATCGATAAAGAGAAGCACGTCCTGCTTTTCCTCATCGCGGAAATACTCGGCCATGGTCAACGCGGTCAGTCCCACACGAAGACGCGTTCCTGGCGGCTCGTTCATCTGTCCGAATACCAGACAGGTTTTGTCCAGCACGCCCGACTCTTTCATTTCCATATAAAGATCATTGCCCTCGCGGCTTCTTTCACCGACGCCCGCGAACACCGAGAAACCGCCGTGCTGGGCGGCAATATTGCGGATAAGCTCCTGGATGATGACGGTCTTGCCGACACCGGCGCCGCCGAATAGGCCGACCTTGCCGCCTTTAGGATACGGCGCGAGCATGTCGACCGCTTTGATGCCGGTCTCGAAGATCTGCGTCGCGGCCTCGCGCTCTTCCAGAGAAGGCGCGGAGCGGTGAATAGAATAATATTTTTTCGCGGCCGGGGCTGGTTTTTCGTCGATAGGTTTTCCAAGCACGTTGAACATGCGCCCCAAGGTCTCGCGGCCGACTGGCACCGAGATAGGCGCACCGGTGTTTTTCGCTTCCATGCCGCGCACGACGCCGTCGGTGGTCGAAAGCGCGATGGCACGCACCACATTGTTGCCGAGATGCTGAGCGATCTCGACGACGAGCTCCTCTTTACCGACTTGGATGGTGACCGCGTCGAGAATTTCCGGGAGTTCTCCGGGATTAAAGCGAAGATCCATAGTAGGCCCGATCACCTGCACCACGTGACCGATACTGCCTTTATTCCCAGCTGTTTTTTCCGTCTTCACCGCCGTTTTTTCCTGGATATTTGTCTGCATGAGTTTCTCCTGATTTTATACGAGCACGCTGGCGCCGGCCACGATCTCTGAAAGCTCACGTGTGATGGTCGCCTGCCGTGTCTTGTTCCTTAAAAGTTTCAGATTATCGAGCACCTCTTCCGCATTGTCGGTGGCCTGCTTCATGGCGAGCATGCGCGCGCTGGACTCAGACGTCAGCGATTCGAGAAGCGTCATGTAGATCTTCCCCTCGAGATAACGCGAAAGTACCGACCGGAACACCGCTTGAAAATCGGGCTCGTAGATATAATCTACCGCGTCCTTCTGCGACTTCGACTTTTCTTTCAAGTAAGCCAGGCTCAAAAAAGGCACGAGCGTCACTCTTCCCGGCGTGCCGGCACGGTAGGCCGCGTAGAGGATCTCGATGGAATCTACTTTGCCGCTTAAGAAAAGTTGGAGCAGTTCCTCGGTCACTTTTTTGCCCAGCACCAAGTCGACCATGGCTTTTTCGGGATAACCAAGTGCCGTGGCGATCTTCCGGCGGCGGAAAAATTCAAAACCGACCTTCGCCACAGGAATAATGACGGGTGAAAACGCCGCATTTTCCGCCAACCACGTCGTGGCCGCTTTGAGAAGGCCCGAGTTATACGCGCCGCAAAGGCCCTTGTCGCCCGTCATCACGACGAGCGCCTTGGTCTTCATCTTGCGCGCCTCGAAAAGAGGTTCTTTCAAGTCTTCCCCGGCGGCGGCCGAAAGATTCGCAACCAGCTTTTCCAGCTCGAGGAAATAATTCCGCGAGCGTGAAAAACGATTCTCCGCGCGCTTGAAGCGGAAGGTAGCGATCATCCCCATGGCCTTCGTGATGCCATGGATGTTATGGATGGCCTTCATCCGCGAACGAATTTGTCTTAAGGAAGCCATTTTATTTTAAGAACGTTCCTTTGAACTCTGCGCCAGCCTTATCCAAACGCTGTTTCAGAGAATCACTCAGGTCCTTGGTCTTCTCGATGTCGTTGGTGACGTCTGGGTACTTGTCCGAGAGAAATTTATGAAAACCTTTCTCAAAAGCCTGTACTTTTTCCAGCGGTATTTCATCGAGGACACCCTTGGTCGCAACATAGATGATGCTCACCTGCTGGGCCACGGAGAACGGCGTGTACTGTCCCTGCTTCAGGATCTCCACAAGCCGCGCGCCGCGCGTCAACTGGTCGCGGGTCGATTTGTCCATGTCCGAACCGAATTGCGCAAAAGCCGCGAGCTCGCGGTATTGCGCGAGATCCAAACGGAGCTGACCGGCCACTTTTTTCATGGCTTTGGTCTGGGCGTTTCCGCCGACACGCGAGACGGATAGACCCACGTTCACAGCCGGACGCACGCCCGAGAAAAACAGGTCGCCTTCCAGATAGATCTGCCCGTCGGTGATAGAAATCACGTTGGTTGGAATATAACCAGACACGTCGCCGGCCTGCGTCTCGATGATGGGGAGAGCCGTGAGGCTTCCGCCCTTTAAGTCTTCGCGCATCTTGGCCGCCCGCTCGAGGAGGCGTGAATGAAGATAGAACACGTCTCCCGGAAACGCCTCGCGTCCCGGAGGACGGCGGAGCAAAAGCGAAAGCTCGCGGTACGCGGCCGCGTGCTTGGTCAAATCGTCATAAATCACCAGAGCGTGCATCCCATTATAGAGGAAGTACTCCCCGATGGCCGCGCCGGTATACGGTGAAAGGTACTGCAGAGTCGCCGCCACATCGGCCGGCGCACTCACGATGGTCGTGTAGGCCATCGCGCCATGCTGTTCCAGCGTTCGCACGACAGAAAGAACGTTCGAAGACTTCTGCCCGGTCGCGACATAGATACAATAAACATCTTTGCCCTTCTGATTGATGATGGCGTCGATGGCGATGGCGGTCTTGCCGGTCTGGCGGTCGCCGATGATGAGCTCGCGTTGACCACGGCCTATTGGGATCATGCCGTCGATGGCTTTGATACCGGTCTGCAAAGGTTCTTTGACCGACTGACGCGCGAGGACACCCGGCGCCTTGAACTCGATAGGGCGGCTCTCCGTCGAAACAATCGGGCCCTTTCCGTCCAGAGGACGGCCAAGCGGATCGACGACGCGGCCCAAAAGGCCCTTGCCGACGGGAACGCTCGCGATGCGGTTGGTGCGTTTGACCGTGTCGCCTTCTTTGATATCTTTACCCTCGCCGCAGAGCACGACGCCGACGTTGGATTCTTCAAGGTTGAGCGCGATGCCAAGCTCTCCGCCTGGGAATTCCAACAACTCGCCGGCCATGCAATCGTCCAGACCGTACACGCGTGCGATGCCGTCACCGACGGATAAGATCGTTCCCATCGACTCCATCTTCACGCCGGTGTCGAATTGTTTGATCTCTTGTTTCAGAATGCTTGTGATCTCTTCAGGTCTCATGGCCATGGTTTTTGCTCCGTCAGATACTCTGTATTTTTGTCAGTTCTTTTTTAAAATTGCTCAGCTTTGTGCGTGCACTGTCATCGATCACTTTATTGCCGACTTTCACGATGACCCCGCCTAGCAGCGACTCATCCACTTCCGTGGTGACCACCATTTTTTTGCCGGATAGTTTCTCGATGCGCGAAACGATCGCGGCGCGGTGTTCGGGCTTGAGCGGCGCCGCCGAACGGATCTCGGCGACTCCCTGCCCTTGCGACTCATCCGCGATCTTACGGAAATGAGACACGACATCGTGGATCAGGTAAAAACGGTTCTTCTGAAAAAGCAGGAGAAGGAACCGGACCAGCGCCTCGTCCATCTTGGAGCCTTTACCAGAGAAAACACGGCCCAAGATGCGCCGCTTCTCTGCCGAACCAAGTGCGGGGTTTCCGAGCGACCGCTCGATTCCGGGTGCATTCTTAAGCGCGGTCGAAAGCGACTCCAACTCCGATTCCACATACTCGTCCTCGCCCGCCTCGCGCGCGATCTCAAACATCGCCTGCGCGTAACGATGAGAAGCGAGTAAGTCCTTGGTCATGAGATCTTCTCGAGCTCTTTCACGAACTTCTCCACCATTTTTTCATGCTCCCGAGCATCCAGCTTCTCGCGCAGGATCTTCTCGGCGATCATGGAGGATATCTCGACGATCTCATTGCGCATCGCGACACGCCCCTTCGTGATCTCCTGCTCGATGTCGGCCTGGGTGCGTTCAAAAAACTTCTTCACGTCGAGTCGCGCGCTCTCCTGGATATCCTTCGCAAGAGTCTGGCCGATCTTCGAAGCTTCCTGGATCTTCTCGCGGGCCGCCTCTTCTATCTTCTCAAGTCTTAGACGGTATTCTTTCTCGAGCGCCTCCAGATCTTTCTTCTGTTTCTCGAGGGCCGAGAACTCGTCCTCTATTTTTTTACGGCGCGCGTCGACGATGCCCAGCACCGGCCCGAACGCGAAACGTTTCAAAATAAAGAATACGATCAGGAAACCCAAAAGCTGGGTCCCCATCTCCGGCAAATAACTCTTTATGACTTCAAAGTCCATATCGTTCCTTTAAAAGCGGGACAGCTTAACCGATTTTGCCTGACAAATTAAACACTACGATCAACGCATAGATCGTCAACGCTTCGATAAACGCACAGCCGGTGAGCATGGTTACGAGGATCTTCGCAGATGCCTCGGGCTGACGGGCCGTGGCTTCCATGGCCGCCGCGACCGCTTTACCAAGACCCAGCGCCGAACCGAACGCCGCGAGACCCAGGCTTAAGGGTAAAAATATTGCCAACATTGCATGTGCATCCATTGCTTTGGTTCTCCTTTTAGTTAATGTTGATGTTGTTCGACGTGCGCGTGCTCCTCATGCGGAAGCATCATCGCGATGTAGATCGTGCTGAGCAGCGTGAACACGAACGCCTGTATCACGCCGACCAGTAATTCCAAGAATAAAAAAGGAAAATGGATCGGCACGCCGAAGGGCACATGGAAAGGCTTGAGCATCCCGATACCCATCCCCATGAACACAGCCAAAAGCACGTGGCCAGCCATGATATTGCCATAAAGACGGAAAGAAAGTGAAAGAGGTTTGATGAACTCACCGAGAACGTGCAGAGGGAACATGAGCGGCGCCAAGAGCCAGCCAAAAATATCCTGCGGACTGCCGCAGAGGTGATGAAGATACCCAAGGATCCCGTTCTTCGTGATGCCCACCCACTGGACATAGAGGAAGACACAGATAGCGATGGGCGCCACTGTCGAGAGAAACGCCATCGTGGAATTCTGAAGAGGGATCAGGCCAAAAAGATTGGAGACGAGGATATAAATAAAGAGGGTGCCCACAAAGGGTGTATAGGTGCGTCCACGTGAACCGATGACGCCTTCCACGATCTCATCCAGACCCATGATGAGCATCTCAAAGAATGCCTGCAGTCTGCCCGGCACCATCTTGATATTGCGCGAGAGCGTGACTGAAATAAAACTGATAAATAAAATAACCATCGCGGCGAAAAGAACTTTCTCCCACTGAAAAAGGAAACTTGAGAACGCGGAAGGTTCTGTCGCCTTCGCTAACAGTTGGATCCAGTTGAGAACCTCGGGATGACTGTGAGCTTCATGGGCTACGGCTTCAACGGCTGGATGTGTCATTCTTTTTATTGTCTTCTTTTAGAAGTTGCTTTAACAGACGAAAAATTTCGCGGCCCGAAGCCACGAAGCCTAAGATCAAAAAAAGGACCGTACACCAGGGATAGACCCGAAACCGACCGTCCGCCCAATTGCCGATGAAATAACCGGCCAAAGGACCTGCAACGAGGATAATGGGAACTGCTGTAAGTGCCCCTACTTGCTTGACTTGCGAGTAAAAGGCGTCATTATTTTCAGTCATTACTACCTGGACGCCGATGATTTTAGCAGAGGTTTTGGGAGGATGTCAACGTTCGACGAAGGCGTCTTTTTTTTCATCGTATGTGTACTCGCCGGAATCAAGCTTTTTTGGGTCGAGCTTGAATTTTTCAGCGACCTGCGCGCGCATCTCGGAGAGTTGTTTTGTCTCACCGTCGATTTGCTTCTTAAGCCGGGACACCCACTGCTCCTGCGCCTGGAGGGCCTTCCAGCTTTTTGCCTTCTCGGATTCAACCCTAGCGACCGGCGCGACGGTTGTGACCGGCGCAGTCGCCGGCTCTACGGCCTGTTCCGCAGCCTGAGAAGAGTGACAATAAATGACGGACAATAAAAATAAAAAAAGACTGCAGAATAAATTCAAAAAATGTTTTTTATTTTTCATTTTTTGCCCTCATTCGCTCCACGGACGTTCATCGCATGCATTTCGTCGCGTATTTCTTTCAAAAGCTGGATCATCGTCTCATTCTGATAGTACAGGGCCCGAAAATCCTCTTGCTGGTACATCACGTCCGACATGGAACGCGCGTGGGCGCGCTGAGCCTTATCCTCTGAACTCGTGTAATCTTCTTCAGCACGACCAGTGGTACTCAACATTGTCGTTGCGAGGAGTAGCAAAGCGACGACGCGGCAATCTGACCTATAGATTAGATTGCTTCGGCCACGACCTAGCCTCGCAATGTTTCTCAAAAAATCCATGTAAGCATTATAATTCTTAACCTGTTTATAATCAATAGGTTGTAATTAAATAGCCTTGACCTGATCCCACATCATATCCTCCATCAGCGTGACCAGTGTAATCAACACTTTTTCCGGCTGTCCTTCTCTAAATACCTTGATGCGCACCTCGAGCGGATCGGAGTCCTCTATCACCTCGCGCTGCACCCTCCACCGACCCTTATTGATGGTATAGGGAGGTTCTCCCAGGGCAGGAAAAATCTGAGTTCCGATGCGCTTTATCTGTTCTTTGGTCATGTTTAAGTTAATGGTCCGTTCCATCTCGGACTGAGCGAGGTTCATCACAGTGATACGGTCGAGGTTCTCGCTTGTGGAATACAGGGAATTAGAAAAAAGCTGCATGACTGGAACAAACAGCACAGCGATAACAGTAAGAGTAATAAGGATTTCGATGAAGGTAAACCCGCCGCTTCCATCTTCTTTCTTCCATCTTCCTTCTTTTTTAAAATACATTGTACTGTAACTGCAACGTCTTCTTGACCTCATTCACGATACCCGTGCAGGTGATAAGCGATTCGTTTGGGTCAAAGGTGACGGAGTAGGCCCCCTCCCCAAGCGGGAACATCACGGGATTTCCTTCTTCATCCGTGGTGTTCAGGTTCTCCCCCGCTCGAAACTGATGCAGGGCGCGGGCGATACCGGCTTCGGCCAAATAACGGGCCTTGGTCTCATCCAGGATGGTGTCGACGGAAAAATTAACGGCGGAGGATAATTCGGCGAGAGAGGCCCCGATCAGGGCCATCGTCAGCATGACGATGATGACGGTGATCAGCGCGACGCCGCGGTTATTTAACATAGAGCATAAAAGAGGGTTCGTCCGGAATGACTTCTTCAGAATCCTTGTAAGTGCCTTTCATCATGATCGTGCCGGCGGAACCCTTTAAAGTTATTTTTCCATCGCGGCGGACGAGCATCGCATTGTTGGAAGTGTCCGATGGCTCGAGCGTGCCGTTGACAAAGTTACTCACACTGACGTCGGAGCTTTTTTTTCCGCCGATGGTGAGTGATTTTGCTTGGTAAGCCTGTCCAATATCTACCTGCGCGTCTTTTAAATCTATTTTTGCATCATCGGATGCGGTCGGCTTACCGGCCGGCAGCCAGTTGGCGTTGTCAAACCAGTCGGTGGCATCGCCTTCCGCGTTCCATGATTTATTAGCTGCGGATGATTGAGCACAAAAGCAGAACGATATAATAAGAATGATCAAGACGGAAGTCGGTGTTTTCATATTTTCTCCTCAAGGCCTCACAAAAAGGCCGGCTCCTTCGATCGTCATCTCATTCACATAGAGGACCACATCACCCTCCATCACCATCGCATCATCGATATCTTCATCATCGTCGTAATCATACAAGCCATCCGGGCCTAATAGCATCAAATTCACACCCAGATCCACAGTTGTGCGCGGATAATCGGTGAATACCGAGTGCTGCGGCGGATATTCGACGTCGATCTTTTTAATGACCGGTTTCGAGTTTCCAATTTTTTCAAACTCTAGGGTCACCCGCCACGAATTCCCAACCTTCGGCAGGGCCTCCAACTGGAGAATGTCGTTGTTCCCGATGCCTGAGAGGCTCGTGAGCGCGAGGGCGCGGACTTTTTTTGAATCCGGAATCGGAATCCTCATCCCCTTGCGCAACGTCAGATAACCCGTACGCATCGGCGCGTTGCGAAGATTGATGAAACGTACGAGCTTCTGAGTCTGTTGCCCCAATTTCGCCTCTATTTCGACCTGCACGCCGGTGATGACCTGCAGGTCGGCTTGGTCGACCCAGGCACCGGAAAGGGCTACCGGTTCATTGTTCGTTGTAAAATATTTGAATTCGACATTTAATATCTCCACGTCGAAAAAATTATTCGAGATGCTCTCGATCTTCTCGCCGTTGTCTATCATCATTTGCTTCGTCTTGACATCCCAAAATATCTTTTTTACAGTATCCGGCTCCGTAACCGGGTCCGGGTGATAGATGAAGCGTAGCTCGCTGTCCTCAGGCACGGATAGGCCGAGCTTGACCTGTGTCGTCTCGCTGTTCTCTAAAAATACTTTCTGCACGGGTACCAGCCTCCACCGGTTTGTTTCCGGCATTTTTATTTCCCCGATCGGCAACGACGCGCCCGGCTTCAGCCGCCGGTTCAGCGTATACGCGAAATCCCGTCCTGCCGATGCGTGCGTGTCATCCACCCAAGGGGGCAGGAACTCCAAACGCGTCTTTCCCGCCGCCAAGATCTCCAGACTGTCCTTCATCCCATAGGACTGCGCGGAACCGCTGATCACCTTGTCCATCGACTCCGTCAGCACCTTCTGCAAGGACAGTTGGTCACGACAGTAGCTCCAACTTTCCAGCGCGCCGTCCATTGCAAAATAGACGCAGGAAGAGATGATCACGACCAACACGATCGAAACCAGCAATTCAAGGAGCGTGAAACCTCTCAATCCTTCGACTCCCTCAGCATCAACGTCCCCACGCCCGTCGATCCGGTCTTACCGAAAATCACCTTGCCGCTTAC
>JANNFA010000047.1:0-6709 GCA_031379345.1 Candidatus Omnitrophota bacterium
CAAATGGCTGTCAAGAAGCAGCTCACCCAATTGTTTTGGAATTATTTTTTTCATGGCTTCGAGCGGCCCCGAAATTTATCATTTATCTTTGGCGCCCATCAGTCTGTCAAACTCAGCGAGGTCCAACGCGCGTGCCATCGCCTCATCCTTGGTGACTTTCCCTGACTTCACCAACTCAACCAAGCTCATATTCAGTGTGCGCATCCCCTCTTTTTGCCCCATCTGGATCGAAGAGTATATTTGATGAGATTTCGATTCGCGGATCAGATTTCGGATGGCCGGTGTCGCGATAAGGATCTCGGAGGCCATCGCGAGTCCGCCTCCTTTACGCGGCAGAAGCTGCTGTGAAACAATCGACTGAAGCACAAAGGACAACTGGACGCGGACCTGCTGCTGTTGGTGAGCTGGGAACACGTCGATGATACGATTGATGGACTGGACTGCATCCGGAGTGTGGAGCGTCGCAAATACGAGATGCCCTGTTTCGGCAACGGTCAGCGCGATCTCGATGGTCTCAAGGTCACGCATCTCACCGATCAGGATCACGTCTGGATCCTGGCGCAAAACATGTTTCAGGGACTGGTTGAACGAATGCGTGTCTGAACCCACCTCACGCTGACTCACCTTTGCTTTGCGATTCCTGAAAAGAAATTCAATGGGGTCTTCGACGGTCACGATGTGACAAGCATCGGTCGCGTTGATGTGATCGATCATGGCCGCGAGCGTTGTCGTCTTTCCGGACCCCGTGGGACCCGTGACAAGGATGAGGCCGCTTGGCCTCGCGACCAGCTGCTCGGCCACTCGAACAGGAAAGCCTATCTCCTCAAAACTCATCGGACTGAACGGCAGGGCACGAACAGCCGCTCCTATAGAGCCGCGCTGATAAAATAGGTTCACACGGAAACGGCCGACACCGGTAATACCGAAAGAGTAGTCCAGCTCCTTTTCACGTTCAAATTGCTTAAAGCGGTCCTCGGGAAGTGTTTCTTTCAAAAGCCGGACCGTGTATTCGTAGGTAAAAGGTTTGTCTGATAGATAGACAAGCTCTCCATCCAGACGCATCGCCGGACAGACCCCGTCTCCCATATGGAAGTCAGACGCGCGCAGCTTCACAATGTGTCCCAACCACCCATTCAGCGTTGGCTCTTTTTCGGTCATCTCGTGTGTCGACATGAATTCTCCCTCTTATAAAGTACCTGTCATCGTCCCATCAATATATGTTAAAATCTATTATTGTGACTTCTTGATTAGAATTATATACTATAGATTAAAATTAGTCAATAGTGCTTAAACCGCTAGTAGAGGGAGCGATGAACCTTGATATTGATAAGCAGGCCAATGGCCAGAAGCGTCATCACGACGGAAGTTCCGCCATAGCTGACAAGAGGAAGGGGCACACCGACAACGGGCAGGACGCCCATCGTCATGCCCAGATTTAGAAAGGTCTGAAAGGCGAGCATGGTCGTAATTCCGCAGGCTATCTGGCTTCCAAATCGGTCCGGGGTCTGCGCCGTGATCTGATAGCCGCGACGAATGATCATCCAGAAAAGAACGACGACCAGCATCGAAGCGAGGAACCCGCCCTCTTCTCCAATCACCCCAAAGATAAAATCCGTGTGACGTTCCGGCAGAAACTTAAGCTGCGTCTGCGTGCCGCCCATAAAACCTTTTCCAAAAAAAACCACCCGAACCAATCGCGATCTTGGATTGAATGATCGTGTAACCGGCTCCCAGAGGATCCAGGTTGGGGTTCATAAACACAAGGAGTCGCGTGCGCTGATATTCCTTTAAAAAATGGAAAAGCACCGGCGACGCGAGAAGGCCTGCCCCGATCAGGAGGAGCAGTTTTCGCGTCGGCATCCCCCAAAGATAAAGCATTGCCAGAAAGACGGGGATCAGGATAAGCCCGGTGCCAAGATCGGGCTCTTTCAGGATAAGCAGAAAAGGCACGCCCACGATAAGGAATGGCTCAAGAAGGCGCCCCTTGGACATGAACTCGATACGGTTTGACGAAAAATACCGGCTCAAAACCAAGATAACAGAAATTTTTGCGAGTTCGGACGGTTGAAAATTAAACCCCCCGAGATCGATCCAACGCCGTGCGCCGAGCCTTGCCGGCATGAAGAGCACAATGACAAGAAAAAAAAGGCTCGTAAAATACAGCGGCCACGCAAGATCGACCCAGCGGAAATAGCTATGACGCACGACCATCAAGATGACAAGGAGGCCGATACCCATCCACAAAAGCTGGCGGATCGCCAGAAGGTCGCCCAGAGACTGATCGACTTTGTGAGAGGCGCTGTAAACACTGAGGACGCCGATCAAAAAGATAGCGATCGGAGTAAAAAAAAGCAGCTTGTCGAAGCGGCTAAACTGAATGCGCCGTCTCATAAGTAACCCCGTTTCTGTATCTCAAGAAGAAGGGCATTGGCGAGGGTCGCGGCTTCAAGACCCCCGTGTCCCCCAAACTCCAAAAAAACCACAAAAGCGACTTTTGGCTTGTCCGCCGGAGCATAGCCGACAAACCACGCATGCGTCTGGTCCTTGTGCGTCTCCGCGGTGCCGGTTTTTCCCGCCACACGCACACCCGGAATCTTGGCAAGCCGTCCCGTGCCTGTGGGCGAGTTCACCACTTCCTCCAGTCCTTTTCTTACTGCCGCCATATATTCCGGGGTCGCCTCCATGGGCGAGCTATGGCGCTCGGCCACCGTCATGCCGTCTATTTTGTTGGCCAAATGAGGCTTTATTCGTAGACCCTTGGTGGCCATCGTTGCGGCCATGCCAAGCGCCTGCATCGGAGTCACGAGTAAATACCCTTGGCCGATAGAAAAATTCATCGTGTCGCCGTCATACCAGGCAGAATGGAGACGACGCTTTTTCCATTCCCGTGAAGGCACACTTCCTTTTCTCTCGCCTGGAAGATCGAGGCCGCTGGCCAGCGAATAACCGAACTCGACCGCCTTCTGGTGGATCGCATCCGGTCCTGCCGCGCGCCCGGTCATATAGAAAAAAACGTCGCAGGAATGTGCATAGGCTTCGTAAAGGTTCTGCGTCCCATGCCCACCCTCTTTCCAACAGCCAAATCGCTTACCGCCTACGATCATAAAACCAGGACAACTGAAAGTTGAGTTCAGCACGGTCTTCTTGGATTCAAGTGCGGCCAGTGCGGTGATAACCTTAAAAATCGAGCCGGGTGGATACTGACCCTGGATCGCGCGATTCATCATCGGCGAACGCTCATCCTTAAAATACTTACCGACTTCTTTACGGCCGCGTGAGGATGAAAAAAGATTGGAATCATAGGAGGGTGAATTCACCATCGCGAGCAGACCTCCGGAGGCCAAATCCATCACCGCCACAGCACCGCGCTTGCCCTGCAGCTGGTCATAAGCAAATTGCTGCACGTCCGCGTCAATGCTTAACTGCAGATCCAGGCCCTCTTTCGGCTCCTTCACCCCCAGCACTTTTAAATACTGCCCTTTGTTGTCCACTTCCAACTGCAGACCGCCGGAGTGGCCGCGCAGGTAACTTTCATAACTTTTTTCCAGACCGTCACGCCCCACCCAGTCCGAAGGTCGGTAGCCATGAAATTCCGCCTCCTCGCTTTCCTCCTGCGATTGGGGGCCAACATAACCGGTCAGATGCGCAGTGGCTTCCGCGTAAGGATACGTACGCAAAGGACGCGTCTCGATCATGAGGCCCGGCATTAGATTTAGTTGCTCTTCGATTGCCACCGCCTGTTCGAGAGAGATATCCTCGGCAAGCACCACCGATTGGTAAGCGCCCGCTTTTTTCTTCTTATAGCGCCTTTCCAAAGCCTCCACATCTTCCCCAAGGATGGCCGACAGCCTCTCAAAACTTTTTTTAATACGCGAAGGCCGCTCACGCAAAAAAGCGGTGCAATTGAAGCTTAGACGGCTGGAAGCGATGATCTTTCCGTTTCGGTCTTCGATTTTTCCTCTGGGAGCCTCCAGATTCACAAGACGGAGACGATTCTTCTCGGAGAGGCTTCGAAAGTAACCGCCTCGGACGATCTGCAATCGAAAAAGGCTGAGGGCGAGAAGAGAAAAAAGCACAAACCAGACGAGCGTCAATCGGCTCGCGCGGGCTTCAGAGCTGACATGCATAGGGTTGGGTCAGGCTCCCGCAGTCCAGCGGCGTCGCTGACGCGGCGAAAGTTTTCGAAGACGAGCGAACAACCACGGCGCGCAAAGCGCAGTGGCGCAGAGTGGCCACGGCAGAAATGCCGCAGAGAACACCGCAAACGTGACTGATTCGCCTGCCTGCGTTAAAAAAACGAGTTGTTGAGCGAGGAGCACCGCATAGAGACTCAAAAACGGAAGCGTGATCTCGGTCAGCCAGCTGTCCTCGAATATTTTAGAGGAAGCCATTCCGCACAAACCGCCAGAAGCTGCAAAGGCCGCCGTAAAAAAACCAGGCCGGCCTTGGCTAAAAAGATCGATGAGGAGCCCTCCCCACGCGCCGGCAACAAATCCGGACGCGGCGCCCTCGAATAACGAATAATAAAGCGCCCCGATCAGGACGAAGGCAGGCGCCTTCTCGGGAAAAATATAAGCCCATGAATTCTGCACGAGAAACAGCACAAATATCCATAACAAGGCGGCCAGGCGTGAACTAAACAATGCAAACCACCTCTTCCACGCGCGATAACTCGGTAAGCGGCGTCACAAGAGCGACCTGGTATATCTGCCCCGGCTCCTTCCATACCTTTTCTATTCTGCCGATCAACAAACCCTTCGGAAAAAAACCGCCGTAACCCGCACTTTCTACAAGGTCTCCGGGGATGATTTTGGCATCAAGCGAAAGGTATTTCATGCGACATTCCCCCGAGAAGGTGCCGTAAAGGATCCCCTGATCCCGAGTTCGCTGCACGAGCGCTCCAATGCGGGAGTTCGGATCGGTGATCAAAAGCGCTTTCGAGACTCCCGGGCCCGCCTCAATGATCTTGCCGATGAGTGAGGTGTCGGAGAGAACGGGCATGTTGACACGGATTCCCTGAGCCTCCCCCTTATCGACCAAGAAAACGCGGTTCCATGCGGCCGGTGAACGCCCGATCACGCGGCCCACGACGACTTTGGAAGCTGTGACAGGAAGCACGTTACGCATCTCATGAAGGCGGTTTAACCTCATATTCTCGGCGAGGACTTCCTGCAATTGAAAGGTTTCCGGTCCGCGGGCGCCCGACGAACGTTTCGACGCCCGTAATTCCTCCGCATTCTGACTAAAACGAACGAGATCCAAAAGCGTCTGGGAAACATCACGTGAAAATGCCAGAGGACTCTTCAGGATCGAATACGCGGATGCTTTGATCAGGACCGATTTGGAGACAGGGAGAATGATGAGGACAAAAATAAAAAGGAAAACAATAATGAACGCTCGGTTCGGACGCATCAACCCATTTCAGAAAAAGCGGTTAGCTCTCTATGGTGCGGTTGGCGGAGACAGTAACCCGTTTCAGGTATTGGATCTCGCTCAGGATCTTGCCAGTACCTATCGCGACGGCTGTAAGCGGGTTGTCCGCGACATGCACAGGAAGGCCGGTTTCTTCGGAGATAAGCTTGTCTAAACCGCGCAGAAGCGAACTTCCACCCGCCATCACGATTCCGCGGTCGATCAGATCCGCGCAAAGTTCCGGAGGCGTACGCTCGAGTGTCACACGCACGGCTTCGATAATGTACTGGATGGGCTCAGCCAACGCTTCGCGGACTTCCTCAGAAGTGATCTTGGCCATCTTGGGCAGACCCGACACAAGATCACGCCCGCGAATTTCCATCGACATCTCTTCTTCCAGAGGATAGGCGGAACCGATCTTGATCTTGATCTCCTCTGCCGTACGCTCACCGATCATCAAATTGTAAGTTTTTTTCACATGTTCGATGATGGCGTCGTCCATCTCGTCGCCGCCGATGCGGATAGAACGGGAAAATACAATCCCAGCCAGGGAGATGACCGCCATTTCGGCCGTGCCGCCTCCAATGTCGATGATCATGCTGCCGGCCGGCTCCTGAATCGGAAGCCCCACTCCGATCGCGGCCGCCATCGGCTCCTCGACCAGATACACTTCGCGTGCGCCGGCATGCAGAGCTGAATCACGGACCGCACGCTTTTCCACTTCCGTGATGCCCGAAGGCACCGCGATGACCATGCGTGGACGGACAAAACGCTGACGGTTGTGCACCTTGTTGATGAAATGTTTGAGCATGTACTCAGTGATCTCGAAGTCGGCGATGACGCCGTCCTTCATGGGGCGGATGGCCACAATAGATCCGGGAGTGCGGCCGAGCATGCGCTTGGCCTCATCTCCGAAGGCAAGAGGCTCGTTGGTGCCTTTACGGATGGCCACCACAGAGGGCTCGCACAGCACGATTCCCTGACCTTTGACATTGACGAGGGTGTTGGCGGTGCCTAGGTCGATCCCCATGTCATTGGAGAAAAGCCCGAGCATCCAATCGAGGGATTTAGTGAAATAGTTTTTTGCTTTGGCCAAGAAAAATCCGTAAAAATTTGACGTACAGGGTTGTTAAGAATCTACGAACAAGTGGCAATTATAACCCTGCCCCAGAGGGGTGTCAACCTTGTTGGCGGCGCGCATTACGGTCACGCGTCCTCGTCTTCTCCTCCGGGCCGCGGACAGGTATGCCGCGCTCCCTCCGGAGAAGACGAGTCCGCTTATCCGCTTATCTCTGTG
>JANNFA010000074.1:0-5529 GCA_031379345.1 Candidatus Omnitrophota bacterium
TGACGCCCGAAGAGGTCTACGCGGTACGGCCGTCCGGTCCGAAGAATACTGCGGGATGGAAGGTGCGAGCGATTCGAAGTCTCCAGCCCATGCTTTCCTCCGGAACGGACGAGGGTCATTCGCATGCGGACGGTATTTACGACATGCGTGCGGGGGTCGGGCGGCATGAGATCATTGTGGAAACCCCCCAGCATGGCCACGACATGGATGATTTTTCTATCCAGCATATCGAAGACATCCTTCGGACCTACGCGCTGCGTATTGCGGAATTAGAGAAAGACCCCCAGCTAGAATACGCCTTGCTTTTCAAGAACCACGGCCTGATCTCGGGCGCCGCGACCGATGTGATACGGCATTCGCGTTCCCAGCTCGTCGGCCTTCCTATTATTCCAAAACGCACCAAAGAAGAGCTGCAGATGACAAAGAGTTATTATGAGCGTCGCGAGCGGTGTGTTTTCTGCGATATTTTAAAACAAGAGTCCGCGTCAAAAACACGCCTGGTCACCGAGAACGAATCGTTCTTTGCTTATTGCCCGTTCGCGTCACGCTCTCCTTTTGAGACGTGGATACTTCCCAAAAAACATTCGGCGGATTTTTCTCATCTAGGAGAGGGTGATTTCTCTTCCCTAGCCAGCGCGCTAAAAGAATGTCTCGTGCGTCTGCGCAACCTTCTCGACGACCCGCCCTACAACCTTATCCTTCACACGGCTCCTTTCCGTCGCCAAAAGAAGACCGTCTATTGGAAGACCCTCGAACAGGACTATCACTGGTATTTCCAGATCATGCCCCGCCTCACAATGAACGCCGGCTTCGAATGGGGCACCGGCATCCATATCAATCCGACACCCCCCGAAGAAGCAGCTCAGCTTTTGCGTGAGTCCTCTGCCGAGGAGGTCGCCTAGTGCATCAGCTAAGAAAAGACCCTGTCTCCGGCCGCTGGGTAATCGTGGACCTAGAAAACCCGCGTTTAGATTTTCCGGCCCAAGCGAAAATAAAATCGAGTAAGGTGTGTCCGTTTTGCCCCGGCAACGAGGCGATGACGCCGCCCGAAATACTGACTTACCCAAAAAAAGGTTTGACCGGCCGCTCTGAGTGGCAGCTTCGTGTTTTTCCGAATAAATTTCCGGCGCTTAAGATAGAGGAGGTGCCGGACAAAACAGCAGAAGGGCTCTATGACCGCGTCGGGGGTTTCGGTGCGCACGAAGTCATCGTTGAAAACCCGGACCACCAACGCGAGCTAGCCGACCTCTCCGACGAAGAAGCGGAACTCGTGGTGCGCGCTTACCGCGATCGCTGCCGGGATCTACGTAAAGATACGCGTATCAAATACATCCTTCTGTTCAAGAATTATGGCCGCGAAGCGGGCGCTTCCATGGAGCATCCTCATTCCCAGCTGATCGCGCTGCCGATCGTTCCCTCGCGTGTACAGGGAGAGATCAAAGGCGCGGATAAACACAGCCAATGCACCGAGCGCTGTCTTTTTTGCGACATGCTGAAGCAGGAAGAGAAAAAGCCTAAGCTCCTGGTCTGCTCTAAAGATGGCTTTGCGGCCATGGAGCCCTTTGCGGCGCGTTTTCCGTTTGAAACATGGATCATGCCAACAAAACATGCGTCCAGTTTTGACAGTCTTTCGGATGCCCAGCTCAAGCCCCTGGCCTGCATGCTCAAGGAGGTTCTTAGCCGTCTCAAGAGGGCGCTTGGGGACCCCTCGTATAACTTTATGATCCACACCCTCCCGCTGACCGACAAGGAGTCCGAAAGTTTCCACTGGCACATCGAGATCATTCCGCATCTGACCCGTGTGGCAGGTTTTGAGTTGGGGTCGGGTTTCTATCTTAATCCCACGCCCCCCGAATTGGCCGCCGAACGGCTCCGGAATTTGATATAATCATCCGATGTCCAAGATATTGCTTCGGGCGGGTATTAGCCTCATTTTTTTAGCGCTTCTATACTGGATGGTGCGTGATGACATTCCGGTCATCCTGGAAACCCTCAAAAACATGGATCACAGACTGGCGGCTCTAGCCGCCACCCTATTTTTTGCTGTGGCGGGGGTCATGGCGGCGCGTTTGCGGCTCATTTTTGGGGCAAAAGGGGAGCGCATCACCTTCGTGGATGCCTGTAATCTTACGTTTGTGGGGTATTTCTTCAATAACTTCCTTCCAACCTCGGTCGGCGGAGACATTGTCAAGGCGATGTGTGCCGCGCGCATCACCAAGAATACCGTCGTCTCCGTCACAAGCGTTTTGATGGATCGCATATTCGGTCTTTTCACCTTCATTCTTATCCCCAGCATCTCTCTGCTTTTTTTTATGAAGAATATCGGCAATCGTTGGGTGCCTGTGATCGTCTATAGTCTTTTGGGGGTGTCCATGCTCTGTTTCGCCCTGATCTTTAACCGCTCCTTGGCGCGTCGCTTCCGGTTTATTAATAACTTTTTGAGTCGCTTCAAGGTGGGCAGGAAATTGCACGAGGTCTACGGCGGGCTGAATGATTTTAAAAACCATAAACGGGCTATTTTCTTTGCCATGCTGCTCTCCGTGGTGGGGCAGAGTGTCAGTGTTTTTGTGCTGTATCTTATGGCGCGCGCTCTTGGATCAAGCACCTCGATCCTCTACTTCTTTCTCCTGGTTCCGGTCGTCCACCTAGTCAGCATGTTGCCTTCCTTGAACGGGTTAGGTATCCGAGAGGGGGCTTACACATATTTTTTGGCACCCTATATGGGCCGTGAGGCCGCTTTCGCTTTGGGCATCCTTTGGCTGGGGTTGTTAATTTTGTTGAGTATCATCGGGGGACTGATATATCTTATCAGGCACGACTACCACATCCAGTTCAAAGGGGCGGTCCCACAGACGGAGGTTGGCGCTTGAAAATATTGGTTATTCACGGCCCTAATTTGAATTTGCTGGGAAAACGGGAGCCGGAAGTCTATGGGCGGGTCTCGATGAAGAATATCGACGCGTCGCTCAAAAAGCTCGCAAAAGACCAAAGGGTTGCCCTTGAGATATTTCAGTCCAACCACGAAGGCGATATCGTTACCAAGATCCAGGATGCCGAGGGCGTTTTTGGGGCGATCGTGATGAATCCGGCGGCCTACACCCATACCAGCGTCGCCATCCGCGATGCCGTCTCCGCAGTCAAGGTTCCGGTCATTGAAGTGCATCTCTCCAACATCTACGCTCGTGAGGCATTTCGACGGGAGTCGCTCATTGCGCCTGTCGCTGCAGGACAGATCTCCGGCTTTGGTCCTAAAAGCTACGAACTTGGTCTTTTAGCCGCCATCCACCTCGCTTCGGGAAGAAAAAAATGAACGCCCGCCTGAAAAATCTTTTTCCTCTTTTCAAAAAGGCCGGCATCGATGCGCTCTTGGTAAGCTCTTGGCCGAACGTACGATACCTCTCCGGGTTTAAGAACGAGGAGTCGTGGGCGCTCGTCTCTCCGAAGGGGCTCGTTTTTATCACAGATTCCCGCTATATCGAGCAGGCGCGTAAAGAGGCGGCGGGTTTCGAGGTGGTTCTGCGTGACAGGAAGAGCGTTACGGAAATTGTTGCGGGGTATGTGAAACAATGGAGGGTCAAAAAACTAGGCTTTGAGGCACCCGTCGTGACTTACTCATTCTTCGCGGCGCTTGCCAAACGGGTAGGAAGGGACAATGTGGTTCCGACGGCTCACCTTGTGGAGCAGCTGCGCATCCTCAAGGACCCCCAGGAGATATCACTTTTAAGAAAATCCGCCGAAATCGCCGTAAAGGGATTCCATTACGTGAAACAGACCGCCCGGGTGGGAATGAAGGAGCGCGACGCACAGGGAAGGCTCGAATACTACACCAAGACGCTGGGATCGACGAAACCCTCTTTCGATATCATTATCGCCGCTGGAGCGCGCTCCTCCATGCCGCACTGTCAAACCAATGAGACGCGCATGAAGAACAATGAGATCGTGCTGGTGGACATGGGTGTGGTCTACGACGGCTACTGTTCTGATTTGACCCGTTGTTTCTTTCTCGGTAAAATATCGCCTCTTCACAAAAAAATTCACGATATCGTCTGGGAGGCGCAGCGCGCCGGCATCAAGAAGGCCGGGCCGGGAGTCACCTGTCGCGAAGTCGATGAGGCGAGTCGCTCCGTCATTCGCAAGCATGGGTATGCCGATCTTTTTGGACACAGCACAGGCCATGGGGTGGGTCTTGAGATCCACGAAGCTCCCGGAGTCTCTTCAAATGATGAGACGATCCTAAAGCCGGGCATGGTCATCACCGTCGAGCCGGGCGTGTATCTGCCGGGTAAGTTCGGCGTGCGCATCGAGGACATGGTTCTCATAACGAATAAAGGAAACGAGGTGTTGACGCGTGGTCTCGACAAGTGAGTTCAAGACGGGGATGATCATCAAGCACGACAACGGTCTCTGGGAAATCCTGGAGTATCAGCTCGTCAAGATGCAGCAGCGCCAGCCTATCGTGCGCACCAAGATGCGTAACATCAAGACCGGGAACGTGCTTGAGCTGCCTTTCCGCTCGGGCGACAAGTTTGAGGACCTCTACCTTGAAGAGAGGCCGCTTCAATATTTATATCGTGAGGGCGATAAATTTCATTTCATGGACTCCGAAGCCTACCATGAGGTCATTGTGATGGCAGCCGCACTCGGGGATAAAGCCAACTATTTGAAAGAGAACTCCGACGTAGCGGGGCGCTACGCGGATGATGAGCTTATCTCTGTCGATCTTCCGCCCTCCGTGGTGCTCAAGATCACTGAAACCGAACCGGGAGTCCGCGGCGACACCGCCAAAAGCGGTTCGAAGCCGGCGAAGGCGGAGACAGGCGCCACCATCAAGGTGCCTCTTTTCGTCAATACAGGCGACCAGGTCCGCGTCGACACGCGTACCGGCCAATATATTGAAAGGGCCTAAACAATGAATCTGAAAGAGATCAAAGAAGTTATCCAGCTAATGAATGAAAATGGGTTGTCTGAGATTGAAATTGAGAAGGACGGCCTCAAGATACGCATGCGCAAAGGCGCCGGCGGTTATTTGGAGTCAAGTGTGGTTCAGGTCTCCTCGGGCGCCCCGACTACGCGCCCGGAGCCCGTCCCCGTGCTGGCCGCTTCGCCGGGCAAGGCACCCATCAAATCCCCCATGGTTGGCACTTTTTACGCTGCGCCCGCACCCGATGCCGCCCCCTTTGTGCAGCCGGGAAGCACGGTCGAGGTGGGACAGGTCATCTGTATCATCGAGGCGATGAAGCTGATGAATGAGATCAAGGCGGAAGTACGTGGGAAGGTCACCGAGATCCTTGTACACAGCGGCGACCCCGTGGAGTTCGGCCAGCCCCTTTTTGTGATCGAGTAAAGGCGGTAAGCCCCGGGTATGTTCTCAAAGATATTAGTCGCCAACCGCGGAGAAATTGCGCTCCGCATCATCCGCGCCTGCAAGGAAATTGGCGTGCGGACAGTGGCGGTCTATTCCCAGCCCGACTCCGATTCACCGCACGTTCACCTGGCGGATGAATCCGTCTGTATTGGGGCCGCTCCGGC
>JANNFA010000089.1:0-3690 GCA_031379345.1 Candidatus Omnitrophota bacterium
GAACTCGAGGATATAGTTCTTCGTAAAAAGGCTCTCGAACACAGCCTTGCGGAAATCCAGTTCGTCGGCTTCGATGCGTTTGGCCAGCTCCAACTCTTCATCGCGCGTCAAAAGCGAGATCTGCCCCATTTGACGCAAGTACATGCGCACGGGGTCGTCCATCTGTTCTAGGCGAGCCGGGGAAGCCGCGCCCGCTTCGGGCTCTTCCTTCTTCTCATCCTTTTCAGTCTCTTCCTTCTCATCATCATCCTTGTCGTCGTCATCCTTGTCATCCTGGGCGCCCGCTTCCTCGGAATCCACCACCTCGATCTGCTGGGCAGTCAGCGTCACAAGCACTTCCTCGATCTCTTCAGAGGAAGTCACGTGACCGGGAAGCGCCTTGTTGATGTCATCGTAAGTCAGAAATCCTTTTTCTTTTCCGAGAACGACGAGTTCGGCGATGCCTTTCGTCTTCTGCTTGATGCGAGCGAGATCGCCGGGAGCGTCATCTCCGCTGACGGCAAGCTTCGCCTGTGAAGGCACAGCCGTTTTCTTGGTGGAGGCTTTGACGGCCGGCGCTTTTTCTTTTTTCTTATTTTTTGATTTTTTCATGTGTCTTTTTCATCCCCTTGTTCAATTCCGTAAAATCCTGCAACAACTGGTGAATACGGCTCTGATCTCCCAGACGATGCGCCTCCACGATCTGCGTGCGCAAATCATCACGCGTCGCCTCGAGTCGTGATCGCTCCATCCACAACAGACAATCTTCAAACGCTTTCTTCTTTTCCGGAGCCTTTTCAGCTTCGGAGGCGGCCATGGCCAGCGTCTCGGCGGCTTCCGCGTCTTCGAATGTGTTCATCCAGCCGGACACCGACTGTATCGCTTCGGTCGTGAACATCTTTTCTACGATGCGCCGGACGACCGGATCCTGAAAATCTTTACCGCTCAACCGTTCTTTGCCGCGCGCCAGAAGACTCGATTCTTCGAGCATCAGCCCGAGGAGGATTTTCTCCGCGGTCAGACCCGCCCCCCCGGTAAGCCGCGCGGGAGTTCCTATGTCTGCCAGTGGCCTCGGCGCCGGCATCGCAGCAGCTGGCCGACGGTCGCGGCCGCCCTTTGATTTCTCGATCTCCGCCTTCACAGCCGCTTCAGAAATGCCGAGTTGACGCGCCAAGTCCAGCGTCCAGGCCGAAAGGAGAATCTCATTCTTCACCTTCGAGAAAAGACCGACCATCTCGTTTGCGATCTTGACCCGGCCTTCGACGCTTTTTGGGTCGAATTTCTGCTTCAAAAGAGCGAGTTTATAATCGAACAAGCTTTTTGCTTCTGAAAGTGCCTTGCGGAACATTTCGATGCCAAACTTTAAAATGAACGAATCAGGGTCATGCCCTTCCGCCAAGCGCACGATCCGCACTTCCATGCCTTCTTCGAGAAAAATCTCAAGTCCGCGCAACGTCGCATTCTCACCCGCGACGTCCGCGTCGTACAAAATATAAACGTTCGACGTGTGCCGTCTCACGAGCCGAGCCTGCTCGCTTGTGAGCGCAGTGCCCAGCGAAGCGACCGTGTTCTTCACGCCGGCCTGGTGGCAGCCGATCACGTCCATATAGCCTTCGACCATGATGACTGCGTCGTCGGTACGTATCGCCGTGCGCGCCTGAAAAAGCCCGTACAACTGCCGGCCCTTCGTGTAAAGCTCCGTCTCCGGCGAATTCAAATATTTTGGCTGCGTATCGTCTACCACGCGGCCGCCGAACGCAATGCAGGCGCCCTTCGCGTCTAGAATCGGAAAAATAATTCGCTTACGAAAGCGGTCGTAATGTCCCTTGTTCTCTTTGCCGGGCATCGAAAGCCCGGCACGTTCTAGCGCGGGTTCCGGAACTGATTTTTTCAATGCCGTCGTGAGAGACTCCCATGCATCGGGCGCGAAACCCAGCTGAAACTCGCGCACCGTCTCATCGGTCAATCCGCGCGCCTTGAGGTACGAGCGCGCCGGAGCCCCGGCAGCTTCTTTCCAAAGAATATTCTGATAAAAATCTGCCGCGAGCCGATTGGCCTTGAGCGCTTCATTTCTGCGCGCCTCAGCCGCCTCATCCACTGTGCGGTCTTTCGGAATTTCTACGCCTGCGCGGTCGGCAAGCGCCTCAGCGACTTCTCGAAAATCTTTCTTCTCGATCTTCATGAGGAACGTAAACACGTTCCCCCCCACCCCGCAACCAAAACAATGAAATATCTGCTTGTCGGGGTTCACATGAAAGGAAGGTGTCTTTTCCATGTGGAACGGACAATTTGCCTTAAAATTTTTTCCGGCTCGTCTTAATTGCACATGCGACGAGATGATCTCGACGATATCGACGCGCTCTTGGATCTGATTGAGCGTTCCCTCGGGAATCACATCATGCTTCTTTGCCGAACCCGAGCTTTGCCGATGACTGCTCGACAAAATCGTAAAGGATCGGCGCGGCCTGTGAGATCGTAGGTCCTGTCAAAGAGCGTTCGTGCACATCCGTCTTTAATTCCTTCAGCGGCATCGAATCAACAATCATGAAAAAAAAGCTGAGGAGGACCAACCATCTTGCCCCGCCCATCAAAGCGCCCAAAACCTTCTGACCGCCGCCGCCCTCCCCAAGCTTGAGACTACGGACGATCACCATGCGCAGCAGCTTGAGAGCCATGTACACGGCGACAAGAAGCGCCGCAAAACCAACCGTGCCCGACGTCTCCTCATTCAGCATCGAGTGTAAAGCAATATACTGACTGACCGGACCTTGAAAAAGGAACGCTAGGACCAGCGTCAAAATGTACGCCACGATCCGCAGTGCTTCCTGAAAAATTCCGGACTTATACCCCACCCAAAGACCACGCAAAAGCGCTAGCACGGCAATATAGTCCACCCAGGTGAGCTTTGAAAGCAGTTCCTTCAAACGGCCCCCTTCTGAAAAATCACAATAGGTGGTTGGGTATTGTTACGGAAGACACTACTGCATGTGTCCAAAAGCACATTCCGAATCTGAACGCTTTGGGAGTATACCATTCGATCCCTCCAAAGTCAATGTTAGTAATGAAAAAATTAAGTTATTTGTTGTAATTTCTTGGCGCGGTTGAAGCGCTATAAAAAAACTGGGCCGCTGAGAGCACATAGAGCGCCGCCGTCTCGGCACGCAGAACGCTTGACCCCAGGCTGACCGTCTTTATCCCTTCAGAAACAGCACGTTCGACCTCTTTTTCTGTAAAATCACCCTCCGGACCGATGAGAACAAGGACCTTCCGGACTTTAGGAGTCTTCGCGAACGCGGTCTGCAACGCCTCGCCCGGAACGCACAGGGCAGGGATCCAGGCCGCGTCAAACGCGGCCGCCTCCAAAAGAAGTTCTTTGAAAAGCACGGGCTCCCGAAGAGAAGGCACCTTGGCCTGTCCGCATTGTTTACAACTTTCCACCGCGATCTTGCGCCAACGCTCCGTCTTGGCCTGCCAACGCTCCCGAGAAAGCTTGACCGTGCTGCGTTCGGTCAGAATGGGCGCCCATTCCGTCATGCCTAATTCACAGCTCTTTTCGAGCATCCATTCCATGCGCTCAGGCTTAATGACTGAGGGCGCAAGAGTGATCTGGAGACTCTCTGTCACCCCTCGCACTGGATCACCGACTGTCAAAACGACACACCCCTCTTCAAATCCGGCAACGTTGGCGCAAAATTTGCCCCCGCGGCCGTC
>JANNFA010000130.1:0-4084 GCA_031379345.1 Candidatus Omnitrophota bacterium
TTGACACCTCCTGGAGGGTTGACGGCTGTTCCGACCATGATTGCACCCCCGAGCGGGACCATCGCGACATTGCCGGTGCCCGCCGCCCCTTGAAGGATGTTGGTTTCCAAGGTTTGGTACGATCCATAGGGTGAGGGGTAATACGTGGAAATGGTCACTGTCTCCGCGTATGCAGCGTAGGCAGCGAAAGACATCACTGTCAGAACGATGAACGTTTTAAGGTTTAACTTCATGGCGCTTCTCCTTTATTTGTCTTTGTTAGGTGTCTAAGCCAGTCGAAGCGATAGCTCTCTGTTTGGTGACCGCGTTCGCCGGGCCGATATCGATCGTGCAGTCATTGACCGTGTCCCCATCCACGTCAATGGAGTAGGCCGCTGGGTCGTAGGTGTCCGTAGTAAAGCTGCCACCGATATTTTCGCGTATCCTCCACCCCGCTTCTGTGACGCCGGCTTGCGCCCGGTAGTAGATCTTTGCGCGCCTACCACCGGCAGCATCACTGAGCTTTTTCTGGTTGTAGCCCAGCATCGTGACAAATGTCGCCAAGAGCCCCAAGATGATGACGATGATGACGACAAGACTTAAGGCAACGCCTTTATCGTTTAGAGGTCGCACCGAGCGAGATCTCCGTGTCTACGTTGACGCTGGGTGACCGGAGTTGAACGCTAACAACTCCATTGTTCCCGGCCGCGCTGGGGTTGATGAGCGCCCAAGCGCTTGCGTTATTCGATAGGGTGTCCAGAAGCTCAACCGTCCCCACCGGAATTCCAGAAGAGGTAAGCGTCGGATTCGAGTTGGTGGGATTCTCGCACAAGGCCATCAGCTTGGTTGTGGTAAAACGATAATGCCACCAGCTGTCATCTGCGGTCGTGGACGGAGTGGCGTTGGCCGTACCGCTACACGCTTGATCGACCCTTATGTTTAATTGAGAGCCACCTACAGTTAAGTCTGCAAAGTTTGCGACTGCAATCTTTCGGGCGACCGGCTCAAAAGCAATATCCGGTGACAGGGTGACGTCAACACTTTGACGGGTCTTTAGGAACTTAAGCGAGGACGTGTACATCGACACACCTCCTGCAATCACAAACGCGGAGAGCACCACCGCGATCAAAATTTCGATAAGCGTGATGCCTCGTTCGCCGCGCAGACGGCTTACCAAGTGACCGTCATCCGGACTCTTCGGAAGTCCTCTTTGCCGTCGCTATTGGAATCGATCGCCGTTCCCGAATTCCCATTGACAGTGTAGGCTGCGGTGTAGGTCTTGCCGTTTAGGGTTGTTGTAGAGCCCTGCGGCGTAAACGGCCCGCCCGTCCCGGGGGTTGCGAGGCTGAGTGGGAGTGAGGCGGCCGCCCACTGGTCCTGGCGCACAAACTCATACATTTTTTCAAAAATTCCGCGTCCGAAGTTATAGCCAATGTTCGCGCCTGGTTGTGTCGTTTTAGCTGAGCTGACAAAAGCTGACATCGTCATCGCGCCCACGCCGGTGAGGATCAGCATCGCGATGATGATCTCGACCAGACTGAATCCAGCACAGTTTTTCACAAATGCCTCACGGGTTTTTGGTGACGGTCAAGGCCTTCGTCGTGTCATTCCAGGCGTATTGATAGTACCAAGCGGTATTGCCTCCCTCTGAGGCGTTTCTGGTAAGTCTGACAGTGTACCCAGTCGCGCTGACCCCAGAAAAATCAATATCATCGTAGTAGGTGGCAGAGATATCCACGTTAAGAGCCGTGTCAATGGCGGCGATGGTGGCGTTTGCGCCTCCATCCCAAAATGTGTTGTTGTTCAGTTTGTTGATCTTCTCCGCCATATGGATGATGCTGATTGTCGTAATGGCCTCATTGATACGGCTTTGCTCGATCGTTTTAAAATAACTCGGCATCGCCAGTCCGGCGACGACGGACAGGATGACGACCACGATCATGATCTCGGTCAGTGTATACCCCTTAGATTGGCGCATTATTACCCCTACATTAATGAATAGTTATAAGTAAACCTAATCAATATTGTACATCAATATTCAGAGGGTTACAATGGGCGCTGGAAACAAAAAACCCCTCCTCGAGATAGCTCTCGAAGAGGGGTTTTTTGAATGCGTGGTTAGTAACTGGAAGCGATGGTTCCGTCCTGAATAATTGTGACCGTATACGCGGCCACAGCGGTAGGCCTATCTAGTGCGTTACGCGTCGCAGTGGTGGTAAATGTGGCACCGCCGCCACCTATGGTATATACGAAATGCGTAACGTTGCCGGTAACTGCCAACGTCGGGTCAAAATCCAAATCCACAAACGCACCCGCAAACACGTTTTTCCCGGAAAAATAACGCATCTGTGCACTGCGTGTGGCTGCGAGGGTGGTGAGAGCCTCCTGTTTTCTCGATTTTTCAACGGCTGTTGAGTAGGCAGGAACAGCCAATCCCGCCAAAACAGCGATGATGACAAGGACGATCAGGATTTCTAAAAGAGTAAAACCTTTCACGCTTTTCAAGATTTTCATTTTCTCAGCAAAGCCTCCTTTGATAAAATCATAGTGTTACTGCCGACCATTGTTGTAACTTTATCATGTTCTGTTAGGATTGTCAAGAGGCGATTAAAATTTATACTAACCTGTTATAGAGCTTAGTTTGATAATGGGCATGAAGATAGCAACCGCGATAGTGCCAATGACCCCGCCCACAAGGATCATGACGATAGGTTCGATGAGCACTCCGATGCGGGAGGCAAAAATATCCACTTTTTGAGCAAAATACTGCGAGGCCTTTTCTACCATTTCTGGCAACTTACCACTCTCCTCCCCTATTTTGACAAGGTTGACCATCATCGGTGAAAAAATGGCGTTTTCGGCCAGGCAGGCGGAAAGAGGTTTTCCGGACTGGACCTCTAAGCGGATGTTGTTCAACGCTGTCTCGTAGACAAAATTTCCTGACACGTTCGCAGTGACTTCGATGCTCTTGAGGAAGCTCAGGCCGCTTCGGATCAACATAGAAAGAATGATGCACATTCTGGCATGGATGATGTCTGACATTGCGTTCCCAAGGATAGGAGCTCGCAAGATTGCGACATGAAGGACTCGCCGTCCTTTTTGGCTTGCAAAATAGCGCCTCAAGAGAAAAACAGCGGTAACAGCCCCTATGATGCCCACCAGGAAATAGTGCTTCATCCCGTCGCTTAAGGTCACGATCACCTGAGTGATAAAGGGGAGCTTGGCGTTGAAGCCCTTAAAAAGTTTGGTGAATATCGGAACAATGAAAACCATAAAAAAGATTATGGCCGCGATCGAGGCCGAGATCAGTACTGAAGGATAGACCAGTGCAGAAACGACCTTTTTTTTGAGGTTCTCCGTGGCCTCCATGTTTAGTGCAAGTTGGCTCAACACCTGAGGAAGCGTCCCGGAGAGCTCGCCCGCCTCGATCAGGAAGGTCCAGTGTGGTGGAAATACTTTTGGGTGGCGGGCGGTTGCATCTTTGAATGTGGAGCCGGACTTGATATTGGAGGTGATCTCCCGAATGACTTCGTGCATTTTATTGCTTTCGGTGAGCTCCGCGATCACGTCCATCGCACGCACGAACGGGAGGCCGACCCCGAGTAGGTTTGCGCATTGCTGGATAAAAAAAAGCAGATCATCCGGAGTAATGCGGTCACGCCGGCGTTTTCGCTGTTTGGCCGTCTTCACGATCGTGGCCGTGTTCAATACCTGCGTGACGTACAAACCTTTATTCTGAAGGATGGAAACGGCCGCGGCTTCGCTTGGCGCTTCTTGGTGCCCTTGGGCGGCCTTGCCAGCACTGTCGCGTGCGACGTACATATAGACAGGCATTTCGGTCTATAGCCCCGCGCCCAGACTGACGCGCAGCACTTCTTCGATGGAGGTCAACCCCTCGTTGACCTTGGCGTAGCCATTCTGCTCGATCGTTTTCATGCCATTCCTCTGCCCCTCAGCCCGAAGCTCCGAGGCGGGCACGCGCTGGATGATCATCTCCTGAAGCTTTTCATTAATATGGAGAACTTCGAAGATAGGCATGCGTCCCGCGTAACCCGTCTTTGAGCAACGGTCACAGCCTTTGGGGTTGTAAAGTTTTTCGGCGGTA
>JANNFA010000199.1:0-8315 GCA_031379345.1 Candidatus Omnitrophota bacterium
TCGCACATTGATGGCTCAAAACATTTTTTAAGGCCCGAGGACGTAGTACGCATCCAGCACACGCTCGGAAGCGACATTATGATGCCTTTGGATGAATGCATGCCGCATCCGTCTGAGAAGACCGAGGTCGCGCGGTCCATCAAGCTCACGACGGAATGGGCCAAGAGAAGCCGTGAGGTGTGGGCCGCGGCTGGAGAAAAGAATGATTACGGGCTCCGCTCACTTCTTTTTGGCATCGTACAAGGCGGGGTCTACGATGACCTGCGTCAGGAATCGGCCAAAGACCTTGTCGCGCTGGATTTTCCAGGCTATTCCATCGGAGGATTGAGCGTGGGGGAGCCGAATGAGCTTATGTACGCGTCTCTACGTGCGACCCTGCCTGCACTGCCCATGCAAAAACCGCGTTATTTGATGGGGGTGGGCATGCCGCACGATCTTTTTGAGGCGGTCTCGCAAGGCGTAGACATGTTCGATTGTGTGGTCCCCACGCGCAACGGCCGCAACGCAACCGTTTTTACTCGAAGAGGGAAGCTTCTCTTGCGCGGAGCTTCCTACATGAGGGACCTGCGGCCCATCGAGGAGGGCTGCGCCTGTTACACCTGCCGCACGTACACCCGCGCCTATATCCGCCACCTTTTTAATGTGGAAGAGTATCTCGCGGGCCGTCTTGCTTCTTTACACAACCTGTTCTTTTTTATACAATTGCTGAAACAAATGCGGCAAGCCATTCTAAATGACAGCTTTATGGAGTTCCGGCACGCCTTTGAAAACGATTACGAGCCTAAGGAAAAAGTGACCCATGACTGAAGCGGCCCCCAGCCCCATCCTCCAATTTTTGCCTTTGATATTCCTGTTCGTGATTTTTTATTTTTTGATGATACGTCCCCAGCAGCAGAAGCAGAAAGAGCACGCAAATCTTCTGAAGAATCTGGAAAAAAACGACGAGATCGTCACGGCCGGCGGGGTACACGCCACGGTGGTCTCCCTCGGGGACAAGACCGTCATGATCCGTATTGCTGAGAATGTGAAGATCGAGATCGACAAGGGTTCTATCTCGACCGTCACCAAGAAATTTTCCAAAGGAGACGCATGAACCAGAAAAGTTTGAATTGGCGTCTACCGCTTATCGCGGTCGTGATGGCCGTTGCCCTTTATTATGCGGTGCCGCCCTTCGACCCGGATGGCGCAGGCCCTCGGCAGGGTAAGATCAAGCTTGGTCTGGATCTGCAGGGCGGCATGCATTTGGTGCTTCGTGTCGACACGTCCAAGCTTTCCGAAAAAGCCAAGGAAGACGCGACGGTGCGTGCCGTTGAGATCATCCGTAATCGTATCGACCAATTCGGTGTCTCCGAGCCTTCTATCCAGCGCGAGGGGACCGACCGCATCGTGGTCCAGCTTCCCGGGATTCAGGACCGCGAGCGAGCATTGGCCTTGATCGGAAAGACAGCGCAATTGGAGTTCAAACTGGTTTCCGCGGATGAGGAGAAGATAAAGCAGGCGCTTGCGGGCAGTGTCCCGGAAGGGCACCGTCTTTATAGCAACGAGGATGGTGAAAAAGGGCAGCTCTTGTTGGAAGAGAAGACTCTCTTAAGCGGGACAGCCATTGTGGATGCGGGCGTCAGCTTCGAGTCTCAATTTAACGAGCCTGTGGTCACGCTCGAGTTTAATGCCGAAGGCGCAAAGGTTTTTTCGGATGTCACGGGCTCTAATACGGGGCGCCGCTTGGCCATCGTGCTTGACGATAAAGTCCAGTCGGCTCCGGTCATCAACGAACGCATCCCCTCGGGGAAGGCGCAGATCACGGGGCGTTTTGACTTGGCTGCTGCGAGCGACCTGTCTATTGCTCTGCGCGCGGGTGCTTTGCCGGCTCCCATCATCATCGAAGAGGAGCGCAGTGTGGGTCCCTCGCTGGGGAAGGACTCGATCGCCGCGGGTATCCGTTCGGCGCTGTGGGGTTTTGCCGGAGTGGTTGCGTTCATGACTTTTTATTATCTGTTCGGCGGTCTTGTCGCCAATTTTGCGCTGCTTTTGAATATCCTCATCATTCTCGCGGCGCTGAGCTATTTCCGGGCGACTTTGACCTTGCCCGGCATCGCGGGCGCTGTGCTCACGGTCGGTATGGCGGTGGATACGAACGTTCTTATTTTTGAGCGAATTCGTGAGGAGCTTGCGCTTAAAAAACCACTCGTTTCTTCGCTCGCCGCGGGGTACAAAAAGGCGTTTACAACGATTCTCGATTCAAATCTCACAACGCTCATTACCGCTGTGATCCTCTATTACATCGGGAGCGGTCCTATTCGTGGGTTTGCGCTGACACTCGTCATCGGCCTTATCGCCAGCATGTTCACCGGTATTTTTGTGACACGCGCGATATTTGATTTTATCTCCATGAAGGGCGGATTAAAAAACCTGCGTATGATGCAGTTTCTGCCCAAAACACCGACCCTCAACTATCTCAAAGCGCGTAAGATCTGTTACGTGCTATCACTGCTCTTGATCTTGGCCGGCGGTTACTCTGGCTGGAAACGCGGAGCAGGTTTCTTTGGTGTGGAGTTTTCAGGCGGCACGATGCTTGAAGGCCGATTTGAAAAAGAAATGGCCGCAGACAAACTGCGTGAGGAATTGGCAAAAATAGGCTACGGCTCTGCCACGATCCAGCAGGTGGGCGATGCGCATCAGTTCATCATCCGTGCGCCGCAAGGTTCCGACAAGAAGATCCAGGATACCCTTAAACAGGTTTTTCCGGATAATGGTTTTGAACTTTTGAGGCTCGAGAGCGTGGGTCCCGTGATCGGACGCGAGATGTTGGTCAAGGGTTTTTGGGCGATGCTTTTTTCCTTAGCCGCGATCTGGCTTTACGTCGTGGTGCGCTTTGATTTCCGCTTTGCGTTCGGCGCTATCCTCGCATTGTTCCATGACGCGTTCGTCGCGATTGGGCTTGTCGCTTTGACGGGTCGTGAGTTTTCGGTCCCTGTCCTTGCGGCGGTTCTTACCATCATCGGTTTCTCTATCAACGACACAATCGTGATATTTGACCGTATACGAGAGCGCCGGCGCATGGGTCTCAAGGAGAGCTTCGCGGAAACCATCAATACGAGTGTCAATCAGACGCTCTCACGTACCATTCTGACCACGCTGACTGTGTTCATGGTCATCGTTGCCTTATATTTCTTCGGCGGCGAGGTCATCAATGACTTTGCGTTTACGATGTTGGTCGGCGTCATCAGCGGTACCTATTCGACCGTCTATATCGCCGCTCCGGTGCTGGTGGATTGGCCGGGTTCCAAGAGGAAGTGACGGATTGGCGCGTTCACCCCGCGCTTGAGGAAGTAGCTCCGCTTGCCTCACAACTCCAGATTCACCCCTTAGTCGTCTCCATTCTCTTCCGTCGCGGCCTGCATTCCGCGGCGGACATCACGCGTTTCTTAGAGCCCTCCTTGAGTGACCTGCAGGACCCATTCATATTTTCGGACATGAAAATCGCCGTCGAACGCATCCAAAAGGCCATCGCAGAAAAGGTGAAGATCCTTGTCTATGGCGACTATGACGTGGATGGGGTGACGGCGAGCGCGATCTTGTATCCGGTGCTTCGCTCCATGGGAGCGGATGTCGAGATCCATCTCCCGCACCGTATTAAGGAGGGCTATGGACTGAATCGGACATCGCTTGAAATGTGGGTCGAAAGAGGGGTTTCTCTGGTCATCACGGTCGACAATGGCATTACCAGCCTCGACGCGGTGCGATTTCTTAAAGAAAAAGGGGTGGGCGTCATTTTGGTCGACCACCATGTCCCCAAAGACGAGGTCCCGCCCGCGGACGCCATTCTAAGCGGGGCTCTTCCGGGAAGGGGCGGGGATCCTTCGCTTGCCGCCTGCGGCCTGGCGTTCAAGCTTGTTTGGGCACTTTTGGGTGATTTCGAGAAAGCAAAACCCTATCTCGACCTTGTTACGCTCGGCACCATTGCGGATCTGGCGCCCGTGGAGGGCGAGAATCGCGTCCTCCTTAAATGGGGCCTGCCTGTATTGTCTCGTTCGAAACGTCCGGGCATTCGCGCGCTGATGAACATAGCGAGCGTTCATCCTGAATATCTGAGTTACCGGGACATCGCGTTTGGGCTCGGTCCGCGCATCAATGCGGCGGGCCGCATGGGTTCCGCGATGCACGCATTCAAGCTTCTTACCACGGACAATGATCTGGAAGCCCGCAATCTCGCGCAAATACTCGAGGCGGGGAACCGGGAGCGTCAGCGCGTAGAGGCGGAAGCGTATCGTCAGGCGGCTCTGTTTGTCGAAGAAAAGCTCTCAAAGGAAGAGCGGCATGTCTTGATCGTTGAAAGCGGGGATTGGCATGAAGGCGTGCTGGGGATTGTCGCGGCGCGCCTGGTCGAGCGGTTCCAGCGCCCTGCCATAGTGATCGCAATGAGGGAAGATGGGACAGGGAAAGGTTCAGGCCGTTCTCTGCCGCATTTTTCTATTTTCCATCACGTGCATCAGTGCGAGGATCTCCTCGAGGCCTTCGGAGGACACGCCCAGGCCTGCGGCCTGACCCTTCGCCGCGAGAATTTAAATGAATTCCGACGCCGCTTGAACGAGCTTGCGGCCCGGACTTTGGCGACCTCGGAAGAGAGTGAAGGTCTTTGGCTGGAAGGGGAGTTGCGCCCCTCCCAACTGGAAGCCGCCTTCGTGCGTGACCTAGAAAAATTAGCTCCGTTTGGGCCGGGTAATGCGCGGCCCCTGTTTATCTCTCGCGGCATGCACGTGCGCGGAGAGGTTAAAAAAAGGGGAAAGGACACGTTGCAATGTTGGATGTCAGACGCGGAAGAAAAAGTGACTTGTGAGGTGGTGGGATTCCGTTCCTACGAACGATGGCAAGCGCAGACACAAAAGAAGCGTGAGTTTGATATCGTCTATCAACCCACGCTTCGGAACTTTAACGGAATTACTTCGATTACCCTTGAGCTTGAGAGCTGGCGCTGACCGGTTTTTTCCAAGTGCGCTTGGGAGCTCTCTTGACCTTGCCGGAAGTGAGGTAGCTTGCGCAAACACGTACGCGTTTGACAGTGCCGTTCTCATCGATGATCTTCACGGTCTGGAGGTTTGGAAGGAAACGGCGTGTTGTGATGCCCGTTGTTTTCAAGCCGATGCCGCCCCGTTTTTTTGCGATACCACGGGTGGTGATGCGTCTACCAACGACGGGCTTTTTGCCCGTAAAATAACAGACTCTTGACATAGTGTCTCCTAAAGAGCAAATAATATAACATGTTAACGACCAAAACTCAAGCCATCTTACCGCCGGTCCATCTAGGCGAATCCGTGCGTTTTTTAAAGGGTGTCGGCCCCGAAAAAGAGAAAGCGTTCGAGCGTTTGGGGGTGCATACGGTCTCCGATCTGTTCGAGTTGTACCCGAGGCGTCACGAGCGTCGTTTTCCCGTAAAAAAATTCTCAGAGATTACATTTCAGGAAAAGGAATGTGTCGCGGGAACGATCACGAGTCGTGGTTTAGTGCGTTTTCGTGGCGGGCGTGGAAGCGTATTCAAAGTCGTCATCCAAAACGGTGAAGATTCTTTATTTGCCCTGTTCTACCACCAATCCTATCTCGCGCAGGTATTCAAGCCGAAACAGGGGATCGTTCTATATGGGGCCGTTGAGAAAGTCGGGCGCCGGATGCAGATGGTCCACCCGGAGTGGGAAGTTTTTTTGGGGCTTCCTCCGGAGCGGACGGCACACCACGGGCGCTGGGTGCCCGTCTACCCCTTAACAGAAGATATCGGGCAAAAATATCTTCGGCAGACGATGCACGCGGCGCTTCTTCGCTACACCGAGGCTATTGTGGATCTTTTACCGGCGGATCTTCGGGCCCGGCACGGCCTATTGGATGCCCGCAGCGCCGCCCGTTCTATCCATTTTCCGCCGGACGAAAAAACGCGACAAGCCGCCCAAGACCGGCTTGTTTTTGAGGAGTTCTTGGGGCTCCAGCTATTTGTCGAGTGGAGGCGCGCCCAATTGGGGAAGGAGCGTCCCGAGATCGCGCACGTCGGAGGGGAGGGAGATGTCCGCACATTCTTGGACTCGCTGCCCTTTAAACCCACGCAGGACCAGCGCAACACAGTCCGAGACATTGTGCGTGATATGCGCGGCGCGCGTCCAATGAACCGCCTGGTTCAAGGGGATGTTGGAAGCGGCAAGACGGTCGTGGCTGCCTCCGCCCTTTAATTTACGGCCCGGAACGGTTTCCAGGGCGCTCTCATGGCGCCGACCGAGGTTCTCGCGCAGCAATTGTTTTTAAATCTAACCCAACTGTTAGAGCCCTTCGGCATCCGCGTGGGTTATTTGGCTCAAAGCACGAGCCCCGCGGAAAGGGAAGTTCTATTAGGGGCTCTGGAGCGGGGAAGTATCACCGTTTTGGTTGGAACGCATGCGCTCTTGGATAAAAGTGTGTGTTTTAAAAAATTAGGGTTGGCGATCGTAGACGAACAGCACAAATTCGGCGTCGCCCAGCGCGCAAAACTTCGCCAGAAGGCCGGAGCCGCCGCGCATTTTCTAGTGATGACCGCCACGCCCATCCCGCGTACCCTGGCCATGACGCTTTACGGGGACATGGACATTTCGGTCATCGCCGAAAAGCCTGGAGGCCGGACGCCGGTGAAGACGCTGTGGTTCCGCGAGGAAGAACGCCGCGCCGTCCATTCTTGGATGGATTCGGTTCTTGGGGAGAAGGCGCAGGCTTTCGTGATCTGTCCCTGGGTGGATACGAATGCCGGACCCAGCGTAAAAAATGCGACTACTCACTATGAGGCGCTCCGCAAAGAATTTCCGCATCGCCGCATCGCGCTTCTTCACGGCCGGATGAAAGCCGCTGAAAAAAACGCAGCGATGCGCGCATTCAGCGAGGGCCGGTATGATATCCTTGTCTCTACGGTATTGGTAGAGGTGGGTGTAGACGTGCCTCGCGCCCGGTTTATGATCATTGAGAATGCCGAGAAATTCGGCCTTGCACAGCTTCATCAATTACGCGGCCGCATCGGCCGCGGCGGCGGTGAAGCGTATTGCATCCTGTTTTCAGGAGCAGACGCTCCGGAAACATCGGAAAGACTCGACGCCTTCATAGCGACGGAGAGTGGTTTTGAGATCGCCGAGATGGACCTCGCGCAGCGCGGGGCGGGCGAACTGCATGGGCAGAGACAGCATGGAATGCCTCAACTCAAAATAGGAGACCTTGCCCGGGACATGAAGATAATGCTCAAAGCAAAAGAGGAGGCGCGGGAGATCCTACGGAAGGACCCTTTGTTTTCGCAGCCCGCGAACCGCTCGTTAAGAAAGCTCATGAGCGGACGTTTTGGCGCGATCAAGGAGAGCGGCGCATGAAGATACTGACAGGCAATTTTCGCGGACGTAACATCCCTCTCATCCCTAACCCCGAACTTCGACCGACGGCGGACAAGGTGCGCAAGGCGGCCTTTGATACGCTGCAGGGATACGCGGAGGGAAAACGGGTGTTGGATCTTTACAGCGGTACCGGGGCGATGGGGCTGGAATCGTTGTCCCAAGGCGCGGCCTATGTGCGTTTTGTTGAGCAGGATCGCGAGCAGGCACGGCGAATCGAAGCGCTCGTGAAGCGTTGGGGTTTTGAAACATCGACCGACGTTGATTCGATGGATGCTCTGCGCGCCATCGACCGCGCCGGGTTTCGCAAAGACAGCTATGATCTGGTTTTTATGGACGCGCCGTACAAATCGAAGCGCGGCGAGGAGACATTAAGGGCCATCGCCGATTCCGGCATTGTCGTCAAGGGTGGGTTTGTTTTTCTGGAGTGCGGGAAAAGTGAAATTCTTCCCGAGGTGATGCCGCCATTCAAAATAGTGCGTGACCGGCGTTATGGAATGACGCGAGTGGTTGTTTATCAGGGTTAGGCGGTGTCGGGCGGATTGTCCGGCCGTTTCAAAAGGCCTTTGATGACCTCGGACCGTGAGGGCATTTTTTCTAAAAGCGCCTGATATTGAAAGTTTTCGATGGCGCTCTCGTCTTCTTCTCGCATGTCGACAAAACGGGCGCCGATCTCATATTTATTCAGATGGGGTAGTTCGACGATCCATGCCGGCCGAACCTGGACTTCGAGGGTCTGGTGTGTGGGAAGATGAAGATAGACGAATAGGCGGTCTTGGATCGGGACAAAATCGTCTACGACGAGCTTGATTCCGCCTCGGGAGATGTTCTTGATGACCGCGGATCCGATATGACCGGGATTTACTGCATCCAGATCACGGAAGGAAGATGTCAGTTCGCACTCGACGCGAAGACAGAGGCGTCTTTCAATCA
>JANNFA010000208.1:0-2864 GCA_031379345.1 Candidatus Omnitrophota bacterium
AAGCGGCCTTGAACTTATCAAGGATATCAAAGTGCGTTATCCGAAGGTGTTGATACTGGTGCTGTCCATGCACGATGAGTCATTTTATTCCGAACGTGTCCTTCGAGCCGGAGCGAAGGGTTATATCATGAAACAGCAGGCGACGACCCAAGTGTTGGTGGCGATCCGGAAAATTCTCTCCGGAGAAGTTTATTTAAGTGAGGCCATGTCATCAAAGATCCTGCGGAATGTCACGAGCGAAAAAAATAAAAAAGACGGCTTCTCCGCCGACAGACTCAGCGACCGGGAATTGGAGGTATTTCGGTTGATCGGAACGGGTTTTGGGACGCGCCAAATCGCTGAGAGGCTTTCACGCAGCGTGAAGACCGTGGAAACTTACCGCGAGCACATCAAGCTAAAGCTAGATTTGAAGGATTCATCCGAGCTTGTTCAACACGCAATCCAGTGGCTGCAGAGTAATCCCTAGCAGAATCCTCCTTATAACGCAGTAGGTATTTCCCCGATAGAAGATAAAGAGTCCTCCCTGATTTCGTCCTGAAGGCAAGTATTCTATGATGTCGTCATGGAAACTATTCTAGAGGAAGGTATTCAGCAAGATCACGCGTCATTCTACGGAGAGCTGGCCGTGCTGAAAAAAGCGGAGGGAGGCAGCATACCCCATCTATGGCAGACCCTCCGGGAGGTCTGCGAAAGACTGACGATAGGACTTCGCGAACACATGGAGCGCGAAGGGACCCACGTACCGCACGATCATCATAGCGACTTTAGGTATCTGCAAATCATCACCCGTTTCATCATCTCGGAAGACCGTCCACACCTCCTGAACAACCGGTATCAGATGCTCACCAATTTTATCCGGGGACTGCACCGCCACATGGACGAGCAGGAGGCGGCATGACGCAGACAGCGAATACCATGCAGATGGACCGCTGGCAGGACGAGGTGGCATTCAGCCATGAGATGAGCTCTGCTGTATTGAAAGAGCATCTTGAGCGTCTTGCCGTTGCGGGAGATTGTTTATTGTGCGAATGGTTTGGACGATTTAAAAGGGGAGACAAATGAATAGAAAAATTTCACTTGGAGTTCTGATTGTGGGCTCCGTGCTTATTCTCTGCGGTTTTTTCGCAATAAGCGTCCAAAGGACCATCGCTTTTACATGCGGCGGTATCGCCTACATCATTCTTGGCGGGTACGGATTATTGCAGCGTCGAGAAAAAAGTTACTAAAACGGGAGTTGAAAATGAAAATCATCAGATTAATTTTTTTGGGTTTCATCCTGACGGAACTGACCTTTGCATTAAATGTTCCAAAAGTGAATGCGGAGGTTTATACCACCCAGGACGAACAGAGCAAGAAGATCATTAAAGAGGGGCTGGTCGGCGCCGGGGTCGGGGCGCTTGCGGCAGGCACATCCGGCGGCAGTGCCGGAAAAGGCGCCTTGATCGGCGCGGGAACCAATGTGATAGGGAATGCTTTGGTGGACACCTTGACTAGTTCCCAAAGTTCTCAGCCACAGGTTCAGTATGTCCAACAAGCACCCGAACGCGGGTACGCCGTAGTTCAAGATCCGCCTCGAAGGGGCGGATGCAGCGGGAGACGGTAGGGAGAAAAGGTATGAATAAACCAATTTCTCTTATCGTGCTTATCACGGGAATCATGGTCATTTTTTACGCCATTGCCATACCCGCTTCGTCCTGCTCTGATATTTCTAAAATATTCTTAGATCTGCTGACGCAAAGGACTATCGTTCTTTTATGCGGAGGTGCTGTCTATATTGCGCTTGGCGGTTATGGGTTGGCAAGGAGAGCGTAATAAAAAAATCTCTAGTTTTGTTTTTGATCTTCCTCTTGCGAGGCGCGGGAGGTTTCTGCGCAGGTGAAGCCGATGTTTACGGGCATTCGGTCAAGACCACTCCCTACGATCAAAAGAGTGCTTTGATAGATGAGTTAAGCAGGTCCTCCCAACTTCCTACGCGTTCTACTTCAGAATCTATCGCCGGTCTTTTCCGGCAAGCGAGAAATTTTAGTTACCGTAAAGAAAATCACGGTGACGTTTGGCAATCTCCGCAAGTGACGGAGAAAATGCAGGCCGGAGACTGCGAAGATAAAGCTCTTTGGCTTTATGCCCGGCTCCGCGCGGCCGGCTATGGGGATATTAAGTTGGTGGTGGGTAAATACCGGCCCTCGGACACCAGCAATCATGTGTGGCTCATGTATACCGAGGCAAATAGGGACGTCCTTATACTTGATCCGACCATCCAGAACAAGGCATGGTCGTTAAGCGCTTTCCAGCCCAAGCTTTATCGTCCATTTTTTTCGTTCGACGATAAGCATCACTATAGCCACATTCCAGCTTCCCGCTTATATTCATAGGCATTTCCCCGATGAAAGATCAAGAGTTTCGCCTGATTATGGCGCGGCCGCTATTGTCTTACCATACTGATATTGAAAGTCTGAATGTTGGTAAAAAAAGGAGTGAAGTCATGAAACGTAATATCATGTTTGCCCTGTTTTTGCTTGTTTCATCGAATGCCCAGGCAACGACCACTGTGACCGTCGATAGCAACGAAAATGTCAGTGTCATCCAGCCGGTCGTCGTGGCACAGCCCATCGTCGTGGTCACTCCGGCTGTCCTCACAAGGGAAGCTGTCGCAGGGGATTTTGAAGGCAGGATTGTGGGAATTGATTATTCCAAGAACCAGATCTTGGTTCGCGAGGATAATAACCATGAGAGCCAGCTGATTGTGACGCCAGATGTCATCAATAGCTACAGAGTGGGCGATTACGTCATCGTCCATCCGACGACCGATACAACGGTTTTAAGGATGCAAGAGAACCCTAAGGATTTTGAGGGAGATATTATTC
>JANNFA010000273.1:0-8625 GCA_031379345.1 Candidatus Omnitrophota bacterium
CATTGAGCATGGCATTCTTCATCTGGAAGCGCCCGGCTACTTTGCCGCATTGCCATTCTTCTTTGCCGGTATAGCGCATGAGAAAACCCAGGACCGTTTCCTCAAGCTTATAAGGATCATGCTGCTCGAGGTAGCTCAGGCGCAGGCTGGGGCTTTTTACGATCTCACCGCCATCCGCCTCTTCGTGGCCGGTGATGATCTTGCAAAGCGTGGACTTCCCGGCGCCGTTGCGGCCGATGATGCCGATCTTCTGGCCTTCGCCAAACGTAGCCGTCGCGTCGTCCAGGATGACCTGGGCGCCGTAGCTTTTGCGTATCTGGGATAATTGCAGTAAAACTTTCATTTGGATTGTGCACCATTAAGCCATAAAATAGAGACAGTTTGAATCGAATTCTTCACGAAGGACACAGCCCGTCGGCTAAAAGTGTTATAATGATTGAAAATTAACCTAAGGGGGAATGATGAAAAAATTAACAGCCATGCTGATTTCTCTGTTCGTGGCGCAAGGGATCGCGCTGGCGGCAGAAAGAGGGACGCCGGAGTACCATCAGCTGAAAGAGTACAAGAACAAGCAGCGTGCGGAGAGAGAAGCGGAGAAGGCGAATCCTACTCCGAAATCGCAGCAGAGCACTTTCTGGTCACGCGAGGCCGAGCGCTCAGGCTTTGCCGGTACCGGCGCGATGTTTGCGAACGGGATCCAAAACATCGTTCCGCTTGATAAACCAAATTCAAGAAAGGACATGAAATAGACCATGAAGAAGAGCCTTTTTCTGTTGTTTGTGCTGGCGTTCGTTGCAACCGGTTGTGTTCATGCGGAAGGGGAGGGCGTGGTGAAGATCAAGATCGAGACGACATTAGGCGATATCTACGCGGACTTGAATGAGAAAGAAGCTCCAAAGACCGTGGAAAATTTCACGAAGCTTACAAAGCAGGGTTTTTATGACGGCATTATCTTCCACCGGGTGATTCCGGATTTTATGATCCAAACTGGTGACCCGACCGGCACCGGCGGACCGGGTTATAAATTTGCGGATGAGTTTTCACCCGCCCTCAAGCACAGCAAAGCCGGTGTCCTCTCCATGGCTAATTCTGGTCCGAACACGAATGGAAGTCAGTTTTTCATCACCGATGCGGCGACGCCCTGGCTCGACGGAAAGCATTCCGTATTCGGTCAGGTCACACAGGGTATCGACGTCGTCAAGAAGATCGCCAATGCCCCTCGTGACGGCGGTGATCATCCTAAGACTGAGATCAAGATGACAAAGGTCACCGTTCTTTAAAGCACGCCCTATTCGAGCGCCCCGAACGTCATTCAGGCGGGCGGGGCGCTCCAGTATTACTCCACGTTTACGCACAGGTACTATTTGATGAAATCTGAGTTCGTCCACCTTCACGTCCATTCCAATTATTCGCTGTTGGACGCCGTTTGCCGCATCGAAGATCTCGCGGAGACCGCCAAAGAATATGGCATGCCCGCGTTAGCTGTCACCGACAACGGCAATATGTTCGGTGCGATCGAGTTCTACAATGCCTGCAAAGGCGCAGGGGTAAAACCGATCCTGGGCGCCGAGGTCTACGTGGCGCCCGAAAGCCGTTTCGACCGTGCCACACACGGCTTGCCAGGCGCTTCTTATCCACTTGTCCTTCTTTGCACCAGCGATACGGGCTACCGCAACCTCATTGCGCTGGTTTCCATCGGTTATATCGAAGGGTTTTATTACAAACCGCGGGTGGACAAGGAAGTACTAAGGAAGCATTCTGAAGGTCTTATTGCCCTTTCGGGGGGTCTTCGCGCTGAAGTTCCTCATAATCTTAATATTGGCCAGCATGAAAAAGCGAAGAAGGCGGTCAGTGAGTATTTAGAAATATTTGGAAAAGATAACTTTTATCTTGAGATCGTTCGCAGCGGTTCGCGCGAAGCCGAACGCGCCAACGAGGAGCTCTTGAAGCTTGCAAAAGAAATGAACGTGCCGCTGGTCGCGGCCAATGACGTGCATTATCTGAAGCGTGAGTACCAGCAGGCGCATGAGGTGCTGGGTTGTATCCAGTCGCAGCACCAACTCGACGACCCGCAGCGCTATCGGGCCCCCACCGACCAGCTTTATTTCAAATCTCCGACAGAAATGAAAGAGCTCTTTGCGGACATCCCAGAAGCCATTCAAAACACAGTAAAAATCGCCGAGCGCTGCAAGCTCGAACTGGATTTTACCAAGACGCATGTGCCGCACTTCGAACCGCCGAAAGGCAAGACGCAGGAAGCATACCTGCGCGAGCTCACGCTCGAGGGTCTCCAAAAAAAATACCAAACGCTCACGCCGGCTATCGAGGAACGCACCAACCACGAACTATCCGTTATCTCCAAAGCCGGTTACAACAGCTATTTTCTTATCGTTTGGGATTTTGTGCGCTTCGCGAAGGAAAAAATGATCCCGGTGGGCCCGGGCCGCGGTTCAGCCGCCGGTTCGGTCGTGAGCTATGCGTTGGGCATTACCGACATCGACCCATTGCGGTACGATCTGCTCTTTGAACGTTTTCTGAATCCCGAGCGCATCTCGATGCCGGATATCGATATCGATTTTTGTTACGAGCGCCGTGACGAAGTCATTCAGTATGTGACGGATAAATATTCGAAGGATAACGTTGCGCAGATCATCACGTTCGGGACGATGATGGCAAAGGCCGTCATCCGTGATGTTGCGCGCGTCACGGGCATCGCATACGCGGACGCGGACCATATCGCCAAACTCATTCCGACAGAACTCGACATCACCATTGACGATGCGCTCGAGCGTGAGCAGGAATTGAAGACGCTTTATAAGACCGATCCGAAGATTACCCAGCTCATCGACATCTCGCGCATCCTAGAGGGCACGAGCCGCCACGCCTCCATGCACGCGGCCGGCGTGGTAATCAGCGAACGGCCCCTTCGTGAGCATGTGCCGCTCTTCAAGACGGCGGATGGACATATTTCCACCATGTTCGCCATGGAATCACTCGAGAAGATCGGCATGCTCAAGATGGACTTCCTGGGTTTGCGCACGCTGACCGTGATCGATGACACGCTCAAGATCATCAAGCGCACACAGAAGATTGAGCTTCCCTGGCCCAATATTCCGCTGGATGACAAGAAGACCTTCGACATGCTGCGCGACGCGCAGTCGGGCGGCGTCTTTCAGCTGGAATCATCCGGCATGCGCGACATTCTTAAAAAACTACGACCCGATAAGTTTGAAGACTTGATCGCCATCCTCGCTCTTTACCGTCCGGGTCCCATCGGCTCTGGGATGGTGGATGAGTTCATCAAGCGTAAGCATGGCATCATCCCGATCCAATATGACCACGCGATGCTCGAGCCCATCTTGAAGGATACCTATGGAATCATCGTCTTCCAAGAGCAGATCATGAAGATCGTGAACGTTCTGGCTGGCTTCTCGCTTGGCAAGTCCGATTCGCTCCGCCGCGCCATTTCGAAGAAAAAAGAAGATGTGATGCGCGAAGCGCGCGCCGACTTCATCTCCGGCTGTACGAAATCGAAGATCGACCAGAAAGTCGCTGAAAAAATATTCGCTTTCATCGTCCATTTCGCCGGCTATGGTTTTAACAAGAGTCATTCGGCGGCGTACGCACTTATTTCCTACCAAACTGCTTTTCTCAAAGCGAATTTCCCGGTCGAGTTCATGACCGCGTTGCTCTCATCGGAAAAAGACAACACCGATAAGGTGGTGTTCTACATCGAAGAGGCCAAACGAATGGGGCTCAAGGTGCTGCCGCCGGATGTGAACGAAAGTTTTCCACAATTTACTGTCATATCGCAGGACACGATCCGTTTCGGGCTTGCTGCCGTGAAAAATGTGGGGCAGACTGCCATCGACGCGATCATCCAGGGTCGCATCAAGCGCGATCGTTTCAAGTCTCTCTTCGACTTGGCCGAGCACGTGGATCTTCGCGTGGTCAACCGCAAAGTGCTGGAAAGTCTGATCAAGTGCGGCGCATTCGATTCGATGCATTCCAGCCGCGCGCAGATATTCGAGGCGCTGGAAGGCGCTCTAGGCCGTTCTAGCGCCATCCAGAGGGACCGCGAGAGCGGGCAGATATCTTTTTTTGGGGCATTCGACACCGAGGGGTCCTCCGAGAAGCTTCCTTCCGTGCCGGAATGGGCTGAAAACGTGAAGCTGGCCTATGAAAAAGAACTTCTGGGTTATTATGTTACCGGTCATCCTCTCGAGCGTTACCGGAAGGAACTAAATAGCTACTCGACCATCCACACCCACACTGCCAAGAACCGACGGGACGGGGAAGAGGTGATCATTGGTGGGCTGGTGAACAAGCTCAAATTCACTCAAACCAAGAAAAATAATGAGAAGATGGCTATTGTGACCCTGGAAGACCTCGATGGCTCCATGGACTTGCTCGTTTTTCCGCGTTCTTTCAAAGAACATGGACATCATTTGGTGAAAGACGCGATTCTTTTCTTCAAAGGAAACCTCGACAAGAAGGAGCAGACTCCGAAAGTTTTGGTGAATGAAATTACGCCGTTAACCGAGGCCCACAAGAAGTTTACGAAAAGTATCCACGTACGTATCGTGCCTGAGAAAGCGAAGGACGACACATTGAAGAGCTTGCAGGCGATTCTCGCCAAGTACCCCGGCCGTACGCCGGTCTACCTTGAATTCTTAGACCAGAACCAGGTGCGCTCACAAATGCTGGTAGATCGGAGTCTTTTTGTCCAACCCAGCGAAAATCTGGTCGTTTGTTTGTCACAAGCCCTTGGAGATGAGGCAATTAGCCTCAGGAGCTGACGCGTTTCCCACCGATTTTTCGCATCGTTGACACTGTAAGTCCTTGTATGATAATATCCTACGTGTTTCTGGGAGGATTTATGGCCATCACCAAAAAAGACATTGTACTCAAGATCGCGAACGAGACGGGCATCAAGCAAATTGATGTAAAGCGAGTGGTGCAAAGCACCTTGGACAAAATTACCGAGTATCTTTCCGAAGGCCAGACCGTCGAGCTCCGGAATTTCGGCATTTTCAAGATTAAATCTCGCAGAGGCCGTTTGGGCCGCAACCCCCGCACCGGTCAGGAAGTGCCTGTCCCACCTAAAAAAGTGGTGGTATTCAAGCCAGGCCTGATCATGAAGCGGGACGTAAAATAACCCGCCTTTCCTCCGGTTCCCGGAGGTATTAAAATGAAAATCCAACGTCTTCGCGGCATGCATGACATTTATGGAGAGGATGCGCTGAAATTTCAACGCATCGAGCTCATCGCCCGCGGCGTGTTCGGGCGTTTTGGTTTTGAGGAGATGCGCACTCCCGTTCTTGAGGAGAAGGAGTTGTTTTCACGTGCGCTGGGCACAGAGACGGATGTGGTCCAGAAAGAGATGTATGATTTCAAAGACCGCTCCGAGGTGCTGGTTGCGATGCGGCCGGAGGGCACAGCCGGTATCGTGCGTGCGTATCTTGAGAACGAGCTCGATAAGAAAGAGGGTCACTGCAAGCTCTATTACACGGGCGCGATGTTCCGCAGCGAGCGGCCGCAGGCGGGTCGTTTCCGTCAATTTCACCAGATCGGCGCCGAGCAGCTGGGCACGGACAGTCCTTATGCCGACGCCGAGACGATCCAAGCCCTTACCGTTATCCTGGATGAGGCGGGGGCGTCTGGTTATAAAGTGAAGCTCAACAATCTTGGCACGTTCGAGGAGCGCGCGGAGTTCAAGAAAGAATTGGCCGGTTATTTCTCGAAGCACAAAAAAGAACTTTGTGACGATTGTAAGGTGCGTCTTGAGCGCAATGCGTTCCGTCTTCTGGACTGCAAAGTCGAGTCCTGCCGCATGATCGTGAAGGGGTCGCCGCCTATCCGGAATTACCTGATGCCGGCCAGCCGCAGTCATTTTGAGAAAGTATGTCAGTCTTTGACCGCAGCGGGCATTCCTTATATAGAGGACCCTTTCATGGTGCGCGGGTTGGATTATTACACGCTGACTGTTTTTGAAATTTCTCATCCCAAGCTTGGCGCACAGGATGCCGTGGCGGCCGGCGGTCGCTATGATTCGCTTATCGGTGCGTTTGGCGGAACACCCGCGGGTGCGGTGGGCTTTGCGTTGGGCATGGAACGTCTCGCCATGTGCATGCAGGAGCTTAAGAACGATCCTTTCCAGAGCGCTGTGTTCATCGTGGCGCTGGGTGATGCCGCTTTTGCCGTGGGGTTTAAATTGCTTGCACAACTTCGCGCCAATGGCGTGCGTGCGGCGATGGACCTTTCGCCAAAATCAATGAAAAGCCAGATGCGTTTGGCCGACAAAACAAAGAGCGCCTTCACGCTTATTCTTGGCGACAATGAACTTCAAAGCGGGCAGTGGACGCTGAAAAATATGCGCGTCGGTTCGCAAGAGACTATCCAAGGAGACGACTGCGTGGCGCTTCTGTGTCAAAGACTGACGGCTAAACAATGAAAACATTCTGGCGGACACACAATTGCGGTGAACTGACTGAAAAAAACATTGGCGAGAGAGTGACTCTCTGCGGGTGGACGGATTCTGACCGGGATCACGGAGGCATCCTTTTTATCGACCTTCGCGACCGCTATGGCAAAACGCAGCTGGTGATCGACCCGAAGGAGGCAAAATTCGAAGGAACGACGCGACCGAAGACCGAGGAATGTCTGCAGATCGCCGGAACGGTCCGTCAACGTCCCAAAGGCACTGAGAACACGAAGATCACGACCGGGACGATCGAGATCGGCGTCGAAAAAGTGATACTTTTATCCGCGAGTCAGACACCTCCTTTCGAAGTGGTGAAAAGCCAAGACACGAACGAAGATCTGCGTCTTCAATACCGCTATCTTGATCTTCGCAACCCGGCGGTGCAGAAAAATATTTTTATCCGCCACAAGATGTACCAGGCTATCCGCCGCGCCCTGGACACCGAGAATTTTGTGGAAGTCGAGACGCCTATTCTTACCAAGTCTACGCCCGAGGGCGCACGCGATTACCTCGTGCCCAGCCGGGTGAGCCAGGGTGAGTTTTACGCACTGCCGCAATCCCCCCAACTTTTCAAGCAGATCCTCATGGTCTCTGGTTTTGACCGTTATTTCCAGATTGCGAAGTGTTTCCGCGATGAGGACTTGCGCGCCGACCGTCAGCCCGAGTTCACTCAGCTGGACATGGAGATGTCGTTTATCAAAGAAGAAGATATTTTTGCGGTGGTGGAGAAAGTATTGAAGTCGGTCTTCAAAGAGGTCCTAGGTAAAGAGCTACAAACACCTTTTCCGCGCCTCACGTATCAGGAAGCAATGACGTCTTATGGCAGCGACAAGCCGGACTTGCGCTTCGGCGTGAAGATCGTTGACGTCGATGCGCTGGTGAAGAAGACGGAGTTCAAGGTATTCAAAGAAGCTCCTTATGTTTTGGGTCTCTGTTTGCCCAAGATGGACGCCTCGCGCAAGGACATTGACACGTTGACGGAGTTTGCGAAAAGTGAAGGCGCGGGAGGTCTTGCGTACTTCAAGGCGGAGGGAGGGAAGCTCGAATCTCCCATTGCAAAGTTTTTTGCCGCAGATATTCTTGAAGAACTTAGAAAAAAATTCGACGCGAAGGACGGCGACCTGATCGTTTTTGCAGCGGACAAGCATGCCAAGGCCGAGAAGGTGTTGGGCGCCATCCGTCTGCACGTCGCAAAACAGAAGAGCTGGGCCAAGCCTGACACTTTTCATTTCAGCTGGGTCACCGAGTTTCCGCTATTAAAATGGAACGAAGACGAGAAGCGCTGGGATAGCGAGCACCATCCGTTTACCTCGCCCAATCTTGAAGACTGGGACAAGCACAAGCCCGGAGGCGAGCTTCAGAAGATACGCTCGAGCGCCTATGACCTTGTTTTGAACGGCAACGAGATCGCCTCCGGCTCCATTCGTATCCACAGCCGCGACCTTCAGCGAGAGATATTCAAGACCATCGGCCTCGAGGAAAAAGAGGCGGAGAGTCGTTTTGGATTCCTGCTCAAAGCGTTTGAATACGGCCCGCCTCCGCACGGCGGCATTGCGCTGGGCATCGACCGGGTGATCACGATCCTGCTCGGGCTTTCCTCGATCCGTGAAGTGATCGCCTTCCCGAAGAACCAGAAGGCGGCCGACCCGATGACCGAGGCCCCCTCACCGGTGGCAGAGCGTCAATTGAAAGAACTGGGGATCAAACTCCGTTGATCGACGTACGTTTGGAAAAGCGTGGAGTCAGCGAGGCGTGGGTCAAGAGTCTGGCGGCTAAAACACTCAAGGCTGAAAAGTCGAGCATGAGCCTCAGCATCCTGATCACGGGTGACCGCGAGATCCGTAAAATAAACAAAAAATTCCTAAAGCACGATTACGCGACGGATGTTATTTCGTTCCCGACCGGCGATATCGTGGCGTCCGCGGAAACGGCTCGCCGTTTCTCCAAAGAGCTTGGTATCTCGTTCCGTGAGGAGCTCGCCCGTTATCTCGTGCATGGCACGCTGCACCTTTTGGGTTATGATGACAAGAAGGAGACCGATCACCGGCGTATGCATGCGCGGCAAGAGCAAATTTTAGCCGAAGTTCTCGGACGGGGTCCCAAGGGGAGGCGTTAGCCATGAAACATGATTCAGAACTAAC
>JANNFA010000001.1:0-4452 GCA_031379345.1 Candidatus Omnitrophota bacterium
TGTTATGCATCGGCGGAAAGAGACGGGTACCTTCGGTTTTCCTTCGGCACATACCAACGTACAAAATCATGTCCAACGCCTAATTTTCCTAGCGTGACCCCCTCAAAGCGCCTGTGAAGCACTGACAACGAATCAGAGGCATATAGAAATGCGTATGGTTGATCTTCATAAATAAGACGATGGATGCGGTGATACAGGCCCCCTCTTTTTTTTTGGTCGAACTCTGCACGCGCTTCCTCAAGAAGGCGGTCGACTTCTGGATTTACGTAGGAAACGAAGTTAAACTGTCCCGGACCGCGGCGCGAGGAATGAAAGATATCAAAAATATCGGGGTCTAGCGCAAGGTTCCAACCCAAAAGAACCGCCTCAAACCTTCTTGGATGGATAAATTCCTTTAAAAGAACGCTCCACTCGACCACTTGAATCCTCATGTCAACGCCCAGGGCGGCCAATTGGCGCTGTAATATTTCACACGTCATCCTGCGCTGATCATTCCCGCCGTTGGTAAGGACCGTGAACGAGAGCTTACGGCCTTCACGTTCCAACACTCCATCTTTGTCCCTATCTTCCCACCCGGCCTCTCGCAGTAGGCTCTTCGCGGCAGAAAGTTCATGAGAAAAAGTTTTTACATTCGCATCGTAGGCCCAGGAATCCGGCAAAAAAGGCCCCGTCGTCATGCGTCCTCGGCCCATCAAGACCGCGCTTACCATTTCGTCACCGTTTATGGCCATCGCTAGTGCCTGACGGACGCGCTTGTCGGCAAAGATGGGATGATCGAGATTGTATCCCAAATAAGTATACTGAAGACCCGCCCAATCATAAGTTTGATATTTGTTTATAAAAAAATCCGTCTGTATCTGCCGATTGAATTGAAGCGGGGTGAGCGTTGCTGTGTCTAAGTTCTCATTTTGCAGTTCAAGAAACACGGTAGCCGGATCAGGCAAAACACGCAGTACCACGCGGTCGATATTCGGCTTTCCTTCGTAGTAACCGGGATTGGAACGAAGCTCCAGCAATTCACCGCGCACCCATCGTCTCAGCGCATACGGACCCGTGCCGACCGGGTGCTGAGCAAAATCTGTAGTGCGCAGGTCCTGATTAATGAGGCTATGCATAGGGATAATGCCCATCGTCCAACTTGAAAGCCCAGGCGAAAAAGACTCCTTGTAACGGACTTCGACCGTATGCTCATCCGGCGCAAAAACTGTCTCAACTTTTTCAAATGCGCTGCTGTAGGGCGTGGGAACGTCGGGGTCAACGATGGAAAGGTAGGTAAAAACAACGTCGCGGGCAGTTAGGGTGTAGCCGTCCTGCCATCTCACGCCCTTACGCAGATGGAATACAATACGCAGACCGTTGTCTTGGACTTCCCAGCTCTCAGCGAGATCCCCGACCAGATTCAGGTTCGCATCATACTTTAGAAGACCGTTGAAAATGAAATGGGAGACTTCTGCGGAGGCGCTATCAGATGCCAAAAATGGGATAAGGTTTACGGGTTCAGCGATGGCAGGGGCGATGAACGCATCACCCGCTTGACCGACGGGAATCTGTTGAAGCTCAGCGGCCGCAACACAGAGAAGCGGCAGACATAAAAAAATCCCCGCGAGAATAACCCGCGGGGTTTTTTTTCTAAGTCGCATTCGCCTTTATAGGCTCAGAGACCGCCGCGACCGCCTCGGCGGGTTTCGGTGGTATCACCGTCTCAGCGGCTTTTGCCGGCTCGGGCGCAATGGGAAGGCTAGCCTGGATATCCCGAACTATTTTGTTGCGCCCAACAAGAGACTTGCCCTCGCGCGTAGAGAGCATGCCAAGAGTCAGTGAGGTGATGATAAAAAGCACCGCACAGACCTCAGTCGCCTTCAACATAAACGCATTGGTCTGTGTTCCAAAAAGTGTCTGAGGCTGCCCGCCGCCGAGCATGTCCGAAAAGCCGCCGCCACGACCGGCCTGCAAGAGCACGACTAAAACTAAAACAAGACAAACAATGACATGGACGGTTAATACGATCGCATAAAGCATAAGATTTCCTTTTTTAGGCCGAGAGAAGCACGGCCTGCGTGTTCTTTATAATATCCACAAAACTTTGGGCATCGAGGCTTGCCCCGCCGATCAGTGCTCCGTCGATGTCTTCTTCGCGCATGAGCTCCGCAATATTGTCCGGCTTGACACTGCCGCCGTATTGAATCCGTATAGAGTTCGCCGTGTCCTGGCCAAAACGCTTAACCAGCCAACCCCGGACAAACGCATGCACCTCTTGAGCTTGTTGCGGAGTCGCAACCTTGCCGGTACCAATGGCCCAGACAGGTTCATAGGCGAGCACGACTTTTTGCGCATCGGAGGCTGAAAAATCAGTGAACGCACCCGCTAATTGCCCTTCAAGGATCTTAAATGTCATGTCTTTTTCGCGTTCGGCAAGAGTTTCTCCGACGCAAGTGATGGGAGTCAGGCCCGCTTTGAGGGCCGCCTTCGTCTTCCGGTTCACCGTTTCATGGGTCTCATGAAAAAACTGGCGACGCTCGGAATGACCGATAATCACATAGGTCGCGCCCGCGTCCTTTAAAAGTGCCGCAGAAACCTCGCCCGTGAACGCGCCCTTTTCTTCCCAATAAAGATTCTGCCCGCCGACCCGTATCTCCGTATCAAGAAGCGCTTCCGACACATCGGATAGTGCGGTATAAGGCGGACACACGACGATATCCACAGATTGCGTATCACGCAAACCGCGCTTTAAAAGCGTGACAAGCTCGATTGATTCCTTGATAGTTTTATTGAGCTTCCAATTTCCTGCAAGAATGGGTTTGCGCACAGAGGGCCTCAATTCTTTGAAAGCGCCGCGATACCCGGCAGGACCTTGCCCTCGAGATATTCGAGCGAAGCGCCGCCGCCGGTAGAAATATGAGTCATCTTGTCATCGAGTCCGAAACCAATGATGCAGGCAGCCGTATCTCCCCCGCCGATCACGGTGACCGCCCCTTTTTTTGTAATCTCCGCGACCTTTTCCGCAACAGCGCGCGAACCACCCGAGAAAGGTTTCATCTCAAACACACCCATTGGGCCGTTCCAAACAACCGTGCGTGCGTCATCCAATGCTTTCTTAAAGATCTCCGCAGTCTTCGGGCCGATGTCCACGCCCTGCCAACCTTCCGGAAAAGCGCCCTCGGCTATCTGGAAAGGAGCCGTCTCTTCGAATTTCTGCACGACGATATTGTCTACGGGTAAAAGGATCTGCACATTACGGACTGCGGCCTTCTCAAGGATTTGACGCGCCAAGTCCAGCTTGTCCTTCTCATAGCGTGAGGTACCAATAGCCTGTCCTTTTGCCTTAAAAAAGGTAAAAGCCATCGCGCCGCCAATGATGATCTTATCGACCTTTGGAATAAGATTTTCGACCACGCCGATCTTATCGGAGACCTTCGAGCCTCCCAGGATCGCGACAAAGGGTTTCTGAGGGGATTGCATCGCATCGCCGAGATAGCGTATCTCCTTTTCCAAAAGAAACCCGGCGCCCGAAGGCAGGTATTTCGTCACCGCATCGATAGAGGCGTGTGCGCGATGGCTTGAGCCGAACGCGTCATTGATGTATATTTGCCCGCTTTCGGCAAGCTGCCTCGCGAACACGTCATCATTTTTCTCTTCTTCCGTGTGGAAACGAAGATTCTCCAGCACCGCGATGGATTTTTCCTCGCCGAGCGATTCCAGCTCTTCTTTTACGCGAGAGCCCACACAGTCCGAGCACTGGATAACTTCTTTATTCAAAAGCTCGGAAAGGCGTTTGGAGGCAGGGCTCAGACTCATCGAGGACACCTGTTTTCCTTCGGGACGTCCTAAATGGCTCATCAACACGACCTTTGCGCCACGCTCAAGAGCATAGCGGATAGTCGGAAGCGAGGCACGGATGCGATTGTCGTCGGTGACATTCAAGTCTTTGTCCAATGGGACGTTAAAATCCACACGGATGAGGACTCGTTTGCCGGCCAGGTCAAAATCGCGGATCGTTTTGACGGAAAGTCGGCTCTTCATTGGCGACAGAACAGCGGACACGAATGCTTAACGGTGCGCCAAAACGGGCAGCGTCTTGCCAATAAAAGCACAGAGGTCGATGACACGGCTAGAGTAGCCCCATTCGTTGTCATACCAGCTGAATACTTTCGCGAAACGCTTGCCGATGACGTTCGTTAATTCCGCATCAACAATCGAGGATGCCGGGTTGTTTTGGAAGTCTTTGGACACAAGAGGCTCCTCGCAAAACTCCAGGATGCCCTTCATCTTGCCTTGGGCATATTCCTTGAATACGGCATTGAGCTCTTCTTTGGTAGCGTCCTTGCCCAGCTCCACCGTAAGGTCGACCACCGACACATTCGGGGTGGGAACACGGATCGCAACTCCGTCCATCTTCCCCTTAAGTTCCGGGACGACCAGGCCGATCGCCTTCGCGGCGCCGGTGGAAGTCGG
>JANNFA010000017.1:0-3625 GCA_031379345.1 Candidatus Omnitrophota bacterium
GGTTATCGCAGCAAACACACCTGGCTTCTCACACGCGCCCTTCCCGATGAGCGCCGTCTCGGCCGCAAACATGAGTCGCAGTACGCGCTGGACCTTGTTGCCACACTGACCGGGGTACGCACGCCCGAACCTGCGCCTGCCCGGTTAGCCGTGGACCCGACGGTGATGACCGAATTTCCTAAGGGGCGACGGATCGCACTCCATCCGGGAGCCAGCTGTGTTTCAAAGCGATGGCCCGCGGAGCGATTTCGAACCTTGGCCCAAAGGCTTCTTACGGAGTTTCCGGAGCATTCTATCGCGGTGGTGGGAGGGCAGGAGACGCGCGGGGAGTCCCGCCTCATCACGGCTGCGCTCGGAGAGCGCGCCCTCGATCTTGCCGGCAAATTGGACCTCCGGCAACTTGCCTCGTTCTTGTCACATTGCGAAGTCCTTGTCTCGAACGATTCCGGTCCTGTGCATGTCGCCGCGGCCGTGGGCACGCGCGTTGTCAGTCTATTCGGAAGAAATCAAGAGGGTTTGAGCCCGCAGCGTTGGAAGCCTCTCGGCGAAGGCCATGCTGTCATTCAGAAAGACGTGGGCTGCCAAGTTTGCCTCGCGCATCTATGTCCTATCGGGTTCGAATGTTTGAAAGCCATCGAAGTCGAGGATGTGATAAAAGAAGTACGAAAAATGATCCAATGAGTGCCGGGTCCTGTCGCGCGAAACACCTTCTCGGGCGCCCAAAAACGCGACCCAACGGTGATCAGCGCCGTCCTTTTTGGACGCCTTGCGAAGTCGTTTCGCACGCCACCCGCCGCTATGTAATATTTCTACTTCTTCTTGTTTCATTGCCTGCTTTTGCTGAATCTAATTTTGCGGGAAAGAAAGCGACCTCATTTACAGCCGTAGCGCCAAGCCAGGAAATTCCGCTTGGGGAACATTTGATATACGACGTTTCGTGGATGGGGGTGCCCGTCGGCCTCGGGGAGCTATGGGTAAAAGAAAAGGTCGCATTTGAAGGGCGTGAAGCCTATCACGTCATCGCGGTGGCCTCGACGAATGATTTTTTGTCGAAGATCTATCCCGTGCGCGATGAAGTGCATAGTTGGATCGATGCGAAAACACTCCAGTCCTTGGGGTCTGAAAAAAAAGCAAGCGAGGGAAATTATCGCGCGGACGAGCGTGTTGTTTACGAGGAGGCAAAGAAAAAAGGTTTTTATGAATCGCTTAAAAGCGGCGAAAAAAAGGAATTCGATGTGGCGGTGCCGGTGCATGATCCCATCAGCGCCTTTTACTGGGCTCGCCGGCAGGCACTGGAGCCCGGAAAGTCGCTCCATTCGACCGTGAACAACGGCGAAAAGGACTATGGTCTGGAAGTGGACGTTTTGCGGCGCGACGCAACGGAGTTTCGAGGGATGGGGGTGATCGATACCATTCTCATTGAGCCCAAATCACGCCTCAAAGGCCTGCTTGAGAAGCGCGGTCGGGTCTGGGTCCACCTCAAAAACGACCCTTCGCGCACTCCCGTCCGGATCACCTTCAAAACCCCCTTCGGCCCCATCACCGGCGTTCTTAAGCCGTCCGACTAAGACGGTTTGCATTAAGTCCGCGCTTTTGTTAAAATCTGTTTCCTTGTGGGTTTCTAACCATTCAGCCGGACAGGGGAACGTCATTAGTTCATGGAATACAATAATTTAGCCCGCCTTAAGCAAGTCATTTCGAAATTCAACAAAGCCAAAGTCCTCATTGTCGGTGACCTCATCCTGGATGAGTTTATCTGGGGCAATGTTTCGCGCATTTCTCCCGAGGCGCCGGTCCCGGTCGTCTGGGTGGACCGTGAGAATTTTATGCCGGGCGGCGCCTCCAATGTGGGCGCCAACATGACGTCTTTGGGGGGCGAAGTTTATCTTGCCGGGGTGGTGGGGGATGATTCGCGCGGGGAGGTTCTGCAGGGGCTGCTCCGTAAAAAAGGGGTGCATTGTGAGGGTGTGATCGCGGATCCTTCTCGGCCGACCACACAGAAAACACGCGTCATCGCGCATCGTCAGCAGGTCGTGCGCATCGACCGCGAGTTGGTGAAGCCCATCTCTGACTCAGTGTTAGAGGAGATACGTAACTACATCCGGGAGACGCTGCCGCGTGTGGATGCGCTCATCATTGAGGATTACGGCAAGGGCGTGATCGTGCCGGGGCTCGTGCAGGAAGCGGTGAAGATCGCAAAAAAACACAACAAGATCATCACGGTGGACCCCAAAGAAACACACTTTTCCTATTACCGCGGTGTCACGACGCTCACCCCGAATCACCACGAAGCTTCCGCTGCGGTGGGTTTCAAGATAAAGGACGAGGCCACGCTAGAGAAAGCGGGCCAGACGATATTGAAAAAGCTACAGTCGGATTCTTTCATCATCACGCGCGGGGAGAACGGGATGGCGATCTTTCAGCCGGGTAAAAAGACCGTGAAGATGCCGACGGTGGCACGCGAAGTGTTCGATGTTTCCGGCGCGGGGGACACCGTGATCAGCGCGCTCACGTTGGCGCTTGCGGTCGGTGCAAATATTTTAGAAGCGGCGCATATCGCCAACATCGCGGCCGGCATCGTTGTCGGCAAGGTCGGTGTGGCCGTCACTAACCGCGAAGAACTTTTACAGGGCATCCAATCTCAAAACCGCCCGGCGCTTGCGCGCCGCAAGGCCGACCGCGCGGCCGCCGCCGCAGATGGAACAACATGATGGAGGCCATTGGCGTCATTCCCGCCCGTTACGGAGCGACTCGTTTCGAGGGGAAACTCTTGAAGGACCTGTGCGGAAAGCCGGTGATACAGCATGTGTATGAGCGGGCAAAAAAAGCCAAGCTTCTGGACGACCTCATCATTGCCGCGGATGATGACCGCATCGTGAAAGCCGTCGAAGGTTTTGGCGGAAAAGTCGTGTTCACCTCAAAGTCGCACACGACGGGCACCGACCGGCTCACCGAAGTCGTGAATCAGATCGACGTAAAGATCATCGTGAATATCCAGGGGGATGAGCCGCTTATCCAACCCCTCCTCATCGACGATCTTGTGCGCACCCTGCAGGATCCAGACGAAGCGGGCACCGCGATGGCGACGGTCGTAAAAAAAAGCCATTCCCTGGAAGAGTTTAATAGCCCTGACGTGGTCAAATGCGTCATCGACCAAAAGGGGCATGCCCTGTATTTTTCCCGTTCGCCGATCCCCACGATGCTGAAGCTGGATGCGGAAAAAAGTTTCTTCTACAAACACATCGGAATCTACGCCTACAACAAGGATTTCCTATTCACTTTCAAGAAACTGCCCAAGTCCTACCTTGAAAAAAATGAGAAGCTCGAGCAACTACGCGCGCTGGAGGCGGGTTATCGCATTCGCGTTATTGAGACGCCCTTCGAGACCGTCGGAGTCGACACCCCGGAAGATCTGGAGACGGCCCGCATGTTGATCGAAAAAGAAAGTGTGACCAGTGCCTAAATACATCTTTATTACGGGCGGAGTGGTTTCAAGTCTGGGTAAAGGGATTTGCTCCGCGTCCGTTGGAAAACTACTGGAGGCAAAGGGTCTGCGCGTCGCCCTTATGAAATGCGATCCCTATCTTAACGTCGACCCAGGCACGATGAGTCCTTACCAGCACGG
>JANNFA010000025.1:0-4220 GCA_031379345.1 Candidatus Omnitrophota bacterium
ACCTGCTCGGCTTTCCAGTTCAAGACCCCAAGAAAAACCACGAAGAAGACCGTGAATGCGGCCAATCCCGCCAGGAGCGCCCCCAGATACTTACCGGTAACAAATTGCGTACGAGAAATAGGCTTTGAAAGAAGGAGCGCACCGGTACGACCCTGGATCTCAGAGGGGTACTGTCTGGCCGCGAGCGCCCCGCACAGAATCGTTGAGAATAGATAGATGAGCGCGAGGCCGATCTCGGCAAGATACCGCGAGACGTTTTTTGTGTTGTAAAACTGCATGCCTTGAGCAAAAAGAAGGATTGCCCCGACCAAGATCAGGGCGACATAAAAATCCTTCTTCCGGAAAATCTCTTTGATCACAAGCTTGGCGATCGCCCAGATTGGCCTCAAGAGGAGTCTCCCACGGTCTCTAAAAAATACTTCTCCAGGCTACGTTCCCCGCGCTTATTCAGGATCTCCTTGAGCGGGCCCGAACGCAGCACCCGTCCCGCCTTCATGATCAGGATAGAATCACAAATAAGCTCAGCTTCTGACAATTCATGAGACGAAAAAAACACCGTCTTTCCATTCTCCCTCAGACCAGCCAGAATATGCCGCATCTGGTTCTTCGCAAGCGGATCGAGCCCGGTCGTAGGTTCATCTAAAATAAGGGTGTCCGGGTCATTTATAAGGGCCTGAGCTAGGCTCACCTTCTGTACCATCCCCTTCGAGAATGTGGAGAGGGTTTTGTTTCTCACGCCCCAAAGCCCGACCCTCTCTAAGAGAGTACGGATGCGCTTGTCGAGCTCCCGCCTGCGAATACAGAAGACCTCGCCGTAAAATCGAAGAAGCTCAACAGGAGTGAGAAAGCGGTAATAAGTCGCCTCTTCCGGCATGAATCCGACCTTGCGCCGGGAACGAGGGTCCGTGGAAGAGAGGCCATTCAATAGAACTTTTCCGGAACTAGGAAAAATCAGACCAAGGATAGACTTTATTGTGGTGCTTTTCCCAGCCCCATTGGGACCGAGAAAACCGAACACTTCGCCACGAGCCACACGGAATGAAAGACGACTCACAACATCGCGGCCGCCGTAATGCACAGTCAGGTCTGAGACTTCTATCGCCGAATCCATATCGCGCGATTTTATCATGGGGTCAAAAAAAATACTATCCGCCCGTATTTCGCGTGGTAAAATACACACGTGTCACAGTCTATCCATGTAAAAATTGAAAAGCGCACCGACCGAGGATATGCCTTCACGGTAACGCCCTACGGTCCGATCGATTCAGACACCTACCTCGATTTCGATGATAAAACAAAACACCTGCTTGTTGCATCGACAAAAGCCATCGTGCTTAATCTCGTGGAATGCGATTACATCTCAAGCGCAGGGCTGGGCGTTCTATTCACCATGAAAAAGTTCCTGAAGCAAAATGGCGGGGAGCTGCTCTTCCTAAACGTGAAACCTCAGATCATACGCCTGTTCGAGATCGTCAACGCACTCCCGAAAGAGACGCTTTTTAAAGACGCCGAAGAGGCGGACGCCTACCTATATAAGATGATGAACCGAGATAAGGAAAACGATCTTTAGGTTTTGTTTTGGCGCTTAACGGCGGTTGTGGGATTTAAAAGTTCCTGCATGTCCAACTGCATTCCCTTGCGTGTGTAAGAAGCAATATCCAGTATCTGCGTGTCCATTCGGATCGCGTCCTCCGGGCAGACCTCCACACAAAAACCGCAATAAACACACATTCCCAGGTCGAGATCGAACGACTTGGGCATTTTTTCTATATTCGGATCAGGGTTCTCCATGGCGACGATATTGATACAGCGCGCCGGACACACCGTTTCGCACATCATGCAGGCCACACAACGCGGCGCCCCATCCTCCCTCTTCGTCAACCGGTGCCTTGTGCGGGCACGTTTGGAAAGCGGCCTCTGCTCCTCCGGATACTGAAAGGTAACGGAGGCGCGGATATTGCGCAGAAAACCGACGCTATGAAAAAAATGCAGGGTAAGATTTCTAAAAAAATGGCGCGACGTGATCCAGAGTCCCAAAAAAAGAGACGGCAGGTAGGTTTTGTCCCACAAACTCAGTTTAGCGCGCTCTATTTTTACGATACGGGTCGCCATCTTATCTCCTGGCCACCACAAGAAGACTGGTGATGAGCGTGTTCACGATGGATGCGGGGAAAAGGATCTTCCAGCCCAGACGCATGAGCTGATCATAACGAAAACGCGGAAGCGTCCAGCGAATTTGCATAAAAAGCCAATTGAAGAAAGCGACTTTGAACATGAACGCACTTACCCCCATTATGATATAGAGTCCATGCGCCACAGGAACAAAGCTTCCCCACGGAAAATGAAAACCATCCGCCGCAAGGTAAGGCACCTGCCAACCGCCGAAAAAAAACGTCGTCATGAGACAGGCAATGAGCACTGTCTCAACTAGGTCGGTCAAAAAAAACATGCCAAACTTCATGCCGCTGTATTCAACAAAATATCCGATGATCTCGGACTCGCCCTCCGGAAGATCAAAAGGAACGCGTTTGGTCTCAGCGAGCCCCGCTGTCATGAACAAAAAGAAGGCTAGCGGCTGCACAAAGATGCCCCAGGCGGGCAGCCAGCCAAAGAACGTCCCTCCCTGGGCATGGACAATGGCTTGAGGGCTTAGCGTGCCATACGTCAGTACGACGCCCATGATAGAGATACCCATCGTGATCTCATAAGAAAGCATCTGCGAGGCTGCACGCATGCCGCCCAGGTACGCATAATTATTTGCGGAGGAAAAACCGGCCAAGATCACGCCGTAGACGCCGAGTGACATCATGGCGAATATAAAAAGCAGACCCGCGTTGATATCCGCTATCTGAAGGTTCACGAGACGGCCGCCGACATGCCAGGTATCCCCGAAGGGGATGGCCGCGAACGCCAAGAGCGCGAAAACGACCGAGATGGCCGGGGCGAGCGTATGCAGGAACTTATCAGCCTTGTCCGGCATAAAATCTTCTTTCAGGAACATCTTCATGGCATCGGCAAGCGAATGGAACAGCCCCAAATGATTGAGCGGTGCCAGGAGCCAGTTCAAGGGAAAGAGCCACTTGGGAAAAAGGATCCACGCGCGATTGGCGCCGATACGGTCCTGCATCACGGCACTTTGCTTGCGCTCGACCCAAGTCAACAGTCCCGCTAGATTCAACACCATCCCCAGGAAAGCTCCGGACAGCGCCACTTTTATCAGGATATCGGCAAGCATCAGAGCCATGCCTCCAAGTTCTGGAGGATCTCAAGCGTCGGTTTAGAATCTCCCAACGGCTCCAGGGCCTTCTTGAATTTCTGCACGCGTCCTTCAAAATTCGTAAAGCTTCCACTTTTTTCCGCATAGACCGCACTTGGAAGCACGGTGTCTGCCGCCTCGGCCGTCGAGTTCTGCGTCCAACCCTCGTAAACGAGCGTCTTCACTTTTTGACGCACCGTCTTCAAAGTCTCAGCTCCGTAGATCTTAGCCAGGTCATGTCCGAAAATGAACAGTCCATCCAGCTCTCCCCTTTTGGCCTTCTCGACCCACGGCGTGATATCGGCCTGAGGAAATACTTTGGCGGCGCCGGCGGTATTGGGGTTCTTGTCTTTCTTCATGAGGAAATCGTCCTCATACCCCTCCTGTCCGGGGGCAGAATAAGCGGCATTTTTCCATTTCAAACGATCAACAAAAAGTTTATTTACCGCCTCTAGCTCTTCATTAGAATACTGAGGAGAGGCCAGCACCGCCCAGCGGTTCGGGTCGGCTTTTTTGAGCGCGGAGGCGGTTTTTTCGATGACCGTCTTCCAATCAGGCTTCACAGCCGTGATACGGTCATGGTCGATGAATTTGTAGCCGTAACGACCCTCATCGCACATCCACCACTTGTTCACATCCTGGTTCTCACGCGGCTTCAGGCGCTGAACGCGCTCGCCCTTCGAGTGATACGGGCGGCTCTTTTCATAATTAATAAAAATATTACATCCCCGTGAACATCCGGTGCAGATGGAATCGGCGGAACCCAAATACCATACGCGCATTTTGAAGCGGAAATCACGGTCCGTGAGTGCGCCCACCGGACAGATGTCGGCGACGTTGCCAGAATATTTGTTATTCAGCTCTCTGCCAGGATAGATATCGAGTTCGGAATGGTCGCCGCGATTGAAGACACCAAAGTCGCTGGTCTTGGTCACCTCATCGCCAAAGCGCACACAGCGCGTGC
>JANNFA010000064.1:0-8230 GCA_031379345.1 Candidatus Omnitrophota bacterium
TACCCAAAATGGATGATTTTAAAGTCTATGATTCCTCTTCTTCCACAAATATTTCGAAAGAAAGGCTGGTTGTGGAAGGAGAGGAATCATAGACTTTAAAATCATCCATTTTGGGTAGTTTTGGAGTCTGCACGGTATTGATATTGCCTTGGCCTTGGATGCGCACACGCAGCGTCACCGGGTCCCCCGCCTCGACATGGTCCTTATCTAGGGAGCTTTCGATCTCATATCGACCGACCGCGCCGGTAAAGTCCGCGGGTTTACCGGTCACCGGAAGCGCTTTTGCGGTGATCCTTACCGCGTCAGTAGGAAGTACCTTCGGCACCACCTGCGTGGTGACCATAGGAGGGAAGCCTTGCCGCCGGGAACCGAATACATTTCCGGAAAAAAATGCCTGGAACGAGTCGTCATTTCGTATCTCGATGCTCGCCGCGATCGTTCCGGGATCCACCGTGAACACACCGGCCTGCGTCGGAAAGAGTGCCACCTTGCGCACATCGGCCACGACATACCGTTGACCGTTCAAAAATTGCTCCGTACGTCTCACGGTCTTCTCGGGCGGAAAATCCTCCAACCAAAAACCAGTCGTCACAGGCTCTTTCTCAAAACCCTTAAAAGTCGCCGAAAGACGCGTAAAGAGCGTGTAAGTGAGTATCGCGGGCTCATTGACATAGACTTCATCCCGATCGACCCACGCTTTCACGAAAATATCCTGGTCGCCAACATTGGCTCCCGCCATCGCCCGCGTCGGCGGCGTAGTAACCGGTGTCTGCGTCCTTGTATAGGCCCCCTGCGGCGTCCCGGTCTGCGTGACCTCAACCTTCACGGGTGCAATCGTATATTCTTTCCCGCCGATCACGACCCGGAAAGGCCCAATCGTCTTTTCACCGGCCGAATTGGCCACAAGCACATAAGTATAAATATTGCGGGAGGAACTGCGCCCGTTGATGATGGAAAGTTCTTGAGAATGTCCTTGCGAATAGGACATGAAACCGTCTATAGAACTGATGCTGGGCTGTTCGATACGGCCGTCCGCGTTCGAGATGATGATATCCAGGACGAGCTGCTCGCCGACCGGCAACTGGGAACGGCTCACAGAGGTCTCGATCGCGACATCTGCAAAGGCGATCGCCCCGAAAAAACACGACGCAACAACGAAAGAAAAAAATAGTTTTTTAGTTTTCATATGATTACCAATCCTGTTCCGCGACACGCCGTACGCGCGAGCGGGGTCCATTTTGACTATTTTGGAATTTTAATACTTGTTGCTCCTGATTTTCAAGTGCCCCGAGAAGCTGCTCCGCCCGCAACTGGGCCTCTGTTTTAGGCTGCTCTTCGCCTGGCTTTTCCTGCGGCTTCTGGCCTGCCTCCTCGCCCTGCTTTTCTTGCTCTTGTTTTTCGGCGCCTTCTTGTTCTTTGCCCTCTTTTGGACTGCCTTGCCGCTCTTCCTTGTCCTGCCCTTCTCCCGATTGTTGCTTATCTTGCTCTTGTTGTGAACCCTTTTCTTCTTTTGGCTGGCCGGATCCAGAATCTTGTTTCTCTTCTCCCTTACCACTATCTGGCTTCGGGTCCTTGCCGTCGCCCTCACCGCCGTCTTTGCCTTCATTATTTCCCTGATTTTTTTTCTGGTCTTGTTTTTTGTCTTCCGGCTTCTTCTCTTCATCCTTCTTTTTATCTTTTTCGGGATTCTTTTTATCTTTCTCCAACTGCTTCAATACCAGTTCCAGATTATACTTCGCGTCTTCATCCTTGGAATTCAACCTTAAGGATTTTTTATAGCTATCCGCAGCCTTTTCGATTTGATTCTGCCGGTATTGGCTGTTTCCAAGATTATAGAATGCCTTTGCCTTTAGAAGGGTGTTCTCACTTTTTTGAGCGGTTGATTTTTGGTAATTAGATTCGGAATCTTTGAATAAACCTTCACGAAAGAGTGCGTTTCCGAAATTATAGGCGACCTCCGGCGAGGTCGGGTCTGATTTGAGGGCTTTGGCGTAGGCGCTCTTGGCTTTTCCGATCTGCCCCTTCTTATAAAGCTTGTTCGCTTTTTCGTTCTCAAGTCCGGATAAGAACTTGAACCCGCAAAGCGGCAGAACTGCTGCCAGGAGGAGAAATATCTTTAGGCGCCTCACGAGACTCTCCTTCCTTCCGAAAGACCCATTTCTGCTAACAGCAGAAAGAAAGCGAACATCAGAAAAAAGCGGTAATTTTCCTCATACTGGACGGCCCAGTCGCTTTTAAGTCCCTTTGTCGCAATAGCGCTGACCGCTTTCTGAATCCTATCCGCTTCTAGGTTGCCTTTCACGGAACGATAGTAAGTGCCTCCTGTTTCACGCGCTATGCGCTGCAGGATCGTCTCATCTAATTTTGTCAGCACTACTTTTCCTGCGCGGTCCCTTTTATAACCCTGTCCGGACTCATCGGGCAGCGTCGCGCCATCCGGAGTGCCGATACCGATCGTAAAGATACGCACACCGGAGTCTTTGGCTTTTTTCACGGCCGGCATCGTCTCGGCGTTATGGTCTTCGCCATCCGTGAGCAGAATCAGCACTTTAGAGTCGTTGGACTTGTCCTGAAAAGCCTGTGTCGCAGCAGATACCGCGCGGCCTATATCGGTCCCCTGGAACGTGACTAAGTTCGGAGTAGCGGTGGACAGAAACATCTTCACCGCCGCGTAATCCAGCGTGAGCGGACATTGGATCACCGCCTCACCTGCAAAAGCGATCACGCCGATACGATTGCCTTTTAATTTATCTATAAGGTCGGCGAGCTCCAGCTTTGCTTTTTCAAGACGGTTTGGAGCAATATCCTTGGCGAGCATGCTGTTGGAAACGTCGAGAGCGATGATCACATCGATTCCGCGCCGCTCGACGAGCGTCTCCTTCTTCCGAAAGTGCGGCTGAGCGAGCGCTATTACCAGAAAACATAGTGCTAAGAAGATAAGCGCCCTTTTGAATAGGCGCATCCCTGGGATAAGTCCCTGCACGAGCCGGCTCACCAAGTCCAGGTCGCCAAAACGCGCAAGTTCACGTTTTTTACGCCATGACTCAAGTATGAATAGAAGCGCGGATGCGGCCGCAGCCCAAAACCAGATAAAATTTTCCGGATGTCCCCATTCCATCGCTATGGCACCTTCATAAAGATCAATCCGCTCCAGACAAGCTCAGCCAAAAGAATTAGGAGGGCGGGCCAGAGGAACCAGAAATACTGCTCCTCGTAGTGCATATACCGCTCTACTTCGATCTCGGTTTTTTCCAACTTATCGATCTCGCGGAAGATGTCACGCAATGCGCGTGTGTCCTGCGCGCGAAAGTATTTTCCGCCGGTCTTGCGCGCGATTGTGTCGAGCATTTTTTCGTCAATCTGCGTCTCCACCTTTAGAAGGCGCTGGCCAAAAACCGGGTCTTGCACAGGCAAAAGGGAGGTGCCCTCTTTGCCTACGCCGACGGTATACACGCGGACATTCAGTTGTTTCGAGAGATCGGCCGCAGTGAGCGGGTCTATTTCTCCCGCGTTATTGACGCCATCGGTCAAGAGTACAACAAGCTTGGTCTTTGCTTCGGAGGTCTTGAGACGATTCACGCCGCTGGCCAGACCCAAGCCGATCGCGGTTCCGTCCTCAAGCATCCCAAGCTGGATCTGGTCGAGTAGAGTGAGGATGGCACGATGGTCGACGGTGAGCGGGCACTGCGTAAAGCTCTGCCCCGCAAAGATCACGAGCCCGATACGGTCATTCTTGCGCGCCTCAATAAAACGCTTGGCCTCAAGTTTTGCGGCGATCAAACGGTTGTCCGGCTGAAAATCTAAAGTGGCCATGCTGCCGGACACGTCCAGAGCGATAACGATATCCACGACCTGCTGCTTGGTCTTATCTTCGCCCGTGCCCGTCTGGGGACGCGCGAGCGCGCAGACCAGCATCGCCAGAGCGAGCGCCCTCAAGAGCCCTGAAAAAACCCTTCCAAAGGAAAGTTTCCGGCCTTTAGACTTTTTTACAAGTTCGACGCTTGAAAAACGAAGCACAGCGCCCCGCCCTATCATCCCCCAAACATAGAGCAAGAAAAAAATAAATACAGGGATGAATAGAAGGAAATAGAACGGACTGGCGAATTTCACTTCTTCGCCTCCGGCTGCGGTTTTGTGCGCTCGGCCGCATCAAGCAGGAGAGCCTCGAGACGACCGGCGAGTTCATAAGAAGGGACCGACTTGGCAAACTTTACCAGGTCTGACTCGGTCAGGATCTCCCGGACCTCCTCCAAAACCTCTTTTTCAAAAGAAATGTTCTTAATCGCCTCCACGAGTTCCGCCGACGTACTCTCCAAAGCTTCTACCTGAAAGCGTCTTTCAAGATAACGCCTCAAGATGTCAGAAAGCTCCGAATAGAACGCTTTATAATTTTTTTCCTCGAGATATCCTTGATCCTTGAGGCGTTCCATCTCTATCTTGACGCGCTCGTGGGGCGGCTTGCGGCTTTCAGCGCTATTTCGGTCACGCCATTTACGTAAAGCGATCTTCACGATGAGAAAAATAAACAGCCCCGATGCAGCGGCGCGGAAAAGTACAGACCAAAAACCCAGAAGACCTACCGACACCGGTTTTTTAATCGGGCGGATATCCTCTTTGTCGGTGAGTTTTTTTCCGACACTCGCCACTTTTACAGACAGCGGCTCGGTGGCGACTTGACCGGCATTCCCGGCTTCATCCATGTACTGTACTGAGATTGGCGGCACTTTCAGATCACCGGTCTGAAATACGGTCAGTGTGAGGCGGAACGTTTCCCGCACACGATTCTGGCCTTTGCGAAAAACCTCCGGATCGACACTTTTTACCTCGAATGGAGAGACGTTGATTTTTTCAGAAGGAGGCGTGACAGAATATTTCCTGGGATATTCCACCGACAGGAGTAGCCGTACTTCGTCGCCGATACGGATATGGCTGCGAAGCGCGCGTACCTCGACGGAGACATTGGCGTCGGCAGCATAGACGAGTGGTAAGATGAAAGCCGTGAGCGGTAAGAAGGCTGAAATAAGAAAAAAGACCTTCTTGCAACTTACCATCGAACCTTTTAACCCCTTCCCACTTGCCACTATCTTTTCCTCTTCTCCCGGTCTTTGAAAAAACGAACGAGCGAGCTGATATAAGGCCGGCCCGTCTCGAGTTCGATAGAATCCAGTCCCACCGAGGCGAATGCACGGTCGCGTTGGACCTTGCGCTCCTCCCATCCCTTGTGAAAACGTTCGCGGAATCCTTTCCCGGCGCCAAAAACCATACGCTCCCCGGTCTCCGCATCCTCTATCTCGATCGCGGAACTCAGCGTCGGGAAAGTTTTTTCGGTGGTGTCTTCGACCACGACCGCCACCACGTCGTGCTTTTTATGCGCGATCTTGAGAAGCTTCTCGTAGCCTTTGTCGATAAAATCGGAGAACAGAAACACCGTCGCCCGTTTCGTGACAACATCGGTCAAGGTGCGCAGGGCAGCACCGACATCCGTGCCACGGTGCTTCGGTCGAAACGTCAGAATCTCGCGTACCACGCGCAAAACGTGCATGCGTCCCTTCTTTGGCGGGATGAATTTCTCGACACGGTCGCTGAATACAATAAGTCCGACGCAGTCATTATTCTTCACGGCTGAAAAGGCCAACAGCGCCGCAATCTCCGCGATCAATTCTGCTTTTGTGCGCCCCTTTGTGCCATACGCCCCGGATGACGAAGCATCCACAAGCAGGATGACGGTGAGTTCCCGCTCCTCCACGAATTTCTTCGTGAATGGGTGGCCCATACGCGCGGTCACATTCCAGTCGATGTCGCGCGGGTCGTCCTGCGGGTCATATTCGCGCACCTCGTCAAATTCCATGCCACGCCCCTTAAACACACTATGGTATTCGCCCGCGAACTGCGCGTTCACGAGCCGGGACGTTGTGAGCTCTATCAGCCGGACTTTAGAAAGAACTTCTTTTGGAAGCATTACGGCACTTCGATGTGGTCGAGGACCATCTTCACGAGGTCTTCGGAGGTCTTCTCCTCGGCTTCCGCTTCATAAGTCGGCATCACGCGGTGGCGCAGCACATCCAAACCAATCGCCTTGATGTCATCCGGCACCACGTAAGCGCGGCCGCGCAGGAACGCGTACGCGCGCGCGGCGGTATTGAGATAGATCGTCGCGCGCGGCGATGCGCCGTAACGTATCAGCCTCTTCATTTCCTTCAGGCCGTAGGCTTCCGGGTCGCGTGTCGCGCAGATAATATTGACGATGTAATTCTTAATCTTGTCATCCAGATAGATCTGCCTCACGAGCTCTCGTATCCTCAATACATCCTCCGGCCCGATCACGGCGTTCACCCTCACCGGAGCGCCGCCCGCCATCCTGTCCATGATCTCGAGCTCTTCACTTTTTTTGGGGTAGGTCACCCGTAGTTTCAACATGAACCGGTCGACCTGCGCCTCCGGAAGAGTGTACGTTCCTTCCTGTTCGATCGGGTTTTGGGTCGCAAGGACCATGAAAGGCTCTTCGAGTTTATAGGTGACCCCGCCGAGGGTGATCTGCCTCTCTTGCATGGCTTCCAGAAGAGCGCTCTGCACCTTGGCTGGAGCTCGGTTGATCTCATCCGCAAGGATGATATTCGAAAAAAGGGGTCCTTTTTTGGTCGTAAAGTCCCCGCTCTTCGGATTATAAACAAGGGTCCCGACAAGATCGGCCGGTAACAGGTCTGGTGTGAATTGGATACGCGAAAACTGGGTGCGCATGGCCTGTGAAAGCGTCTTCACCGAAAGTGTTTTCGCCAACCCAGGCACCCCTTCCAGCAGCACATGTCCATCCGCAAGCAGGCAGATCAAAAGCCGCTCAACAAGATAATTCTGGCCGACAATTACTTTTCCTATCTCGGACTGCAGCGCGCGCACCGCCGCGCTTTCCTTTTCGATCTTTTCTGACAACTGCTTGATGTCCGTGTTCACCAGAACCTCCTTTTTAATTTTTATTGAATGACTTGGAAAGATTTTTGTCCGAATATCTGATCATTAACGTAGATCCTGAACTCATAATCACCCGGATGCACAAAACGCACCGACAGTAGGTTGAACACCAGCTCACAGTCGCGCGATTTTTCCTGCACCTCAAATTCTTTTACCATCGCCCTGTGAAGCGTCTTGTCCTCGGCAAGGTCATAAAGTTCAAGCATGAAATCAAATTTTCCTTCGATCTCCCGGAATTGCACATACACACTCATGGCGCCGTGCACAGTCGGGAACTGATTGGATTTCACGCGGTCAAAAAGTCCTATCAGCGAACGCTTACGCGTGCCCTCCTCAACGATCGTTTGGTCACATAATAGCATCGCTTTTAATATCGGATGCACCTGCATTTAATTTCCCTCCGTCACTGTGTCCGGCAATTCATTTCTGTCATCCGCAGCCCGCGGAAAATATTTTTTTAATTGCTCCTCTACCTCCAGGATTCCCGCAAGAATACCCCGGACAAGCTCCCCTTTTACAAACTCTTCCTGCATACGGTCACGGGTCGCATTCCAAAACGCGTCGCCCGTGACGCGGTGAATGCCTTCATCGCCCACGATCGCGAAATTGCGGTTTTTCCAGGCAATGAAGATCAAGACGCCGCTGTGCGCCTTTGTGCGATGCATCCCTATTTTCCGGAAAACGCGCCGCGCCTCCAAAAGCGCGTCTTTCGTCGCTCCACGTTTTACATGAACACGTATCTCGCCGCTCGTCTTGGACTCCGCCTCGGCAAGCGCCCGCACGACTTTTTTCTCGGCAATCTTATCCAGTAATTTTACCATCGCCCGCTCGCTCCGCCACCGCCAAAAGAACCGCCCCCTCCGCCGCTAAATCCTCCGCCACCGCCCCCAAACGAGCCGCTGCCAGAGTACCATCCGCCGCGATGAACGCCCTTACGAGACAGCGTTTGCCCCCCGAAAAGCAGATTGCGTAGAATAACAAGCACTGCGATTACTAAAATGGAGGATACCAGACCTAAAAAACCTCCAGCCGCCCACATGCCGGCGGCAATTAACATGTAACAAACTAGGGGTATAAGCATGTACAGGACCAGCGCGATGAATATTAGGGGTGCGGCACCTTCCATGTTATCCGTGCCGTTAGCCGAAGCCTTGTATTCCCCGCGCGTAGCTTGGAGTATCGCATTCACACCGTGTTCGACGCCGCCGTCAAAATCTCCCTGTTTAAATCGAGGGACAACCTCATTCTCGATGATGCGTTTGGC
>JANNFA010000127.1:0-4958 GCA_031379345.1 Candidatus Omnitrophota bacterium
GGAAGCCTATTATGACTGAGGTCATTCTCCGGGATGTTTATAAAACACGCGGCGCGCTCTCGGTTCTTTTTAAGCTCTTGAAGGAGCGCGAAAAGAAGACCAATATCAGTCATCGTCGGATGCCTTCCTGGAGGGCGCACGCGCGTTTTGTCCGCTCAAAACCTTACCGATATTGGAGACTCATCCTGAATCGGGATGGAGAGGTCGTCGGCGCCGTGTATCTGTCGAAAATGGATGAGATCGGTCTTTTTGTTTTTAAGAGATACCGAGGGCATGGCTATGGCGGCGCGGCGCTCAAGTTGCTTCTAGACAACGAGTCCGGCCGGAGACTTTTAGCCAATGTGAACCCGAAGAACAAGTCTTCTGTCGATTTTTTTCGACGCGCGGGATTTAAGCATATACAAAATACATACGAGTTTCATCCATCGGGAGGAAAAAAATGAGTTTAGACGGAAAGAACATACTGGTCACGGGCGGCACGGGCTCGTTTGGAAAGAAATTCATCGAGACAGTTCTTAAACGCTTCAAACCATCCAAGCTGATCGTTTTCAGCCGGGACGAACTGAAGCAGGCCGAGATGAGCCGTGTTTTCAACGCTCCCTGCATGCGCTATTTCATCGGCGACGTCCGGGACGAGAGCCGTCTGCATCGCGCGCTGAATGGCGTGGACATCATCATCCATGCGGCTGCGCTTAAGCACGTGCCGGTCGCAGAGTACAACCCGTTCGAAGCGGTCAAGACCAACGTGATTGGCGCTGAGAACATCATCAATATGGCCATCGACAATGGCGTGGACCGCGTCGTCGCACTCTCATCGGACAAAGCCGTCAATCCGGTCAATATGTACGGCGCGACCAAACTTTGCGCGGACAAGATGTTCGTTGCGTCCAACCATTATTCCGCGGGCAAGACGCGTTTTTCCGTCGTCCGGTACGGGAACGTGCTGGGTTCGCGCGGCAGTGTCGTGCCCCTTTACCGGGAGCTTCGCAAAACGGGAAAGATCCCCATCACCGACGCCCGCATGACGCGTTTTTGGATTACGCTGGACCAGGGAGTCGAGCTTGTGCTCAAAAGTCTCGAGATTATGGCCGGCGGCGAGATCTTCGTGCCCAAGATACCCAGCATGAAGATCACCGATCTAGCAGAAGCAATGGCTCCGGAATGCAAAAAAGAGTTCGTCGGCATCCGCCCCGGCGAGAAGCTTCACGAGGTGCTCATTCCGCGCGACGAGATGCGTAAAACCATCGAGTTCGGCGACATGTTCGTCATCACGCCCGACATAGAAGGATGGCACAACGATAAATTGAAGACGGGGAAACTCATTCAGGAGGATTTCGAATATTCCAGCGACGGCAACAAGCAGTGGCTTTCGCCCGCCGATCTGAAAAGGATGATCGGTGAGTAAGGCTTTCATCCCCTACGGCCGGCAGTCGATCGACGCGGCCGATATCCGCGCGGTGACTGACGTTTTGAGATCCGAACGCCTGACGCAGGGACCCGCCGTCGAGCATTTTGAACAGGCTTTCGCGCGTTATTGCGGAGCGCCTTATGCCGTCGCGCTGTCGAGCGGCACCGCGGGACTGCATCTGGCCTGTCTGGCGGCGGGTTTCGGGAAGGGAGACGAGGTGCTGACGACTCCCATGACTTTCGTCGCGACAGCCAACAGCATCCTGTATGCCGGCGCCAGTCCTTGTTTTGTGGATATCGACGAACGCACGCTGGGATTGGATCCGGCGCTCGCGAAAAAAGCCCGCGGCCGGAAAACGAAAGGGATGGTCGCCGTCCATTTTGCCGGCCAGCCCTGGCGCACCTCCGCGAAGAACGGCCTGGAGCCGGCGAAAAATTTCTGTGTGATCGAAGACGCCTGCCATGCACTCGGCGCTGAGATAGGACGGGAAAAAGTCGGGAGCGGCCGTCACGCGGACATGACGGTGTTCAGCTTTCATCCGGTCAAGCACATCACGACCGGAGAAGGGGGTATGGTCACGACGCGCCGCCGCGATCTTTACGAACGCCTGAAACTTCTGCGCTCGCACGGTATCGAGAAAAATCCCGCTCGATTCGTCTCTCGCCGCGGGACGGGCCCCTGGTCTTATGAGATGCAGGCGCTGGGATTCAATTACCGCATCACCGACATCCAGTGCGCGCTTGGATTGTCTCAGCTTTCAAAATTGGAACGGTTCCTCCGGGAACGCCGCCGCATCGCCGCATATTATGACCGCCGTTTAGCTGGAACGGACGGCATCCGGACGCCGGAGCGTATCACCGGCACAAGATCGAGCTACCACCTTTACGCGCTTCGCATCGATTTCAAACGACTGGGCTGGACGCGCGCGGGTTTCATGCGCGCTTTGTTTCAGTGCGGTATCGGCACGCAGGTGCATTACATCCCGGTGACGGACCAGCCGTACTACCGGAAGCGCAGAAGGCAGGGCGCATTCCCGGTGTGCCGAAAATATTACGAGGAAGCGCTCAGTATTCCGATGTATGCGGACCTCAAGCCGTCGGAAATGGTCCGTGTCGCGGATGAGATCGAAAGACTTACGAAGAGGCGTGGTCATGGCTAAAAAAGAAAAAAAATCTCCCGGCCCGGCCCTTTGGGAAAAGGCCAAGAAGATCATTCCCGGAGGCGGACAGCTCCTGTCCAAGCGTGCGGAGATGTTTCTGCCCGGCCGCTGGCCTTCCTATTATAAGAAGGCGAAGGGCGTCGATGTCTGGGGTCTGGACGGGCGGCGCTACACCGACATGAGCATCATGGGTATCGGAAGTTGTGTGCTCGGTTACGCAAATCCCGGAGTGAACAAGGCTGTCAAAAAAGCGGTGGACCAGGGGAGCATGAGCACGCTGAACTGCCCTGAAGAGGTCGAGCTGGCCGAAAAGCTTATCCATCTGCATCCTTGGGCCCATATGGTCCGCTTCGCGCGTACGGGCGGGGAGGCCTGCGCGGTGGCTGTGAGGATCGCCCGCGCCGCTTCCGGCAAGGACAAGGTTTTGTTCTGCGGTTATCACGGTTGGGCGGATTGGTATATTTCATCCAATCTGGCGGATGCAGGCCATCTCGACGGACAGCTTTTACCCGGGCTCAAACCCAAGGGTGTGCCGCGGGCCCTAAAAGGGAGCGCGATCCCGTTCCATTACGGCGATATTGCAGAGCTTGAGAAGAAGGCCGCCGAATATAAAGGAAAGATCGGCGCCATCATCATGGAGGTGCAGCGGAACAAAGAGATTGATAAAAAATTCCTGAAAGCCGTCAGAGTCCTTGCCACGCGTATCGGCGCGGTCCTTGTTTTTGACGAGATAACTTCCGGTTTTCGTCTCAGGGCGGGAGGCCTCCATATGCTGCACGGCATCCACCCTGATATCGTGGTGTTGGGAAAGGCGATGGGCAACGGGCATCCGATCGCCGCGATCCTTGGAAAAAAAGATGTCATGAGCGCCGCACAGGAGACCTTTATCAGCAGCACGTATTGGACGGAGAGAGTGGGTTTTGCGGCGGCGTTGGAAGTGATCCGCCAGTTCGAACATAACGGAGTCGTGGCACATTTGATCCGGACGGGGAATTATCTGTCGGAGAAACTAAAAAGGATCTTGCGGCGTAACGGATTTAACGCCGAGGTTGTCGGCCTGGCGCCCGCGCCCCATATCGAATTCAACGAGAAGGACAGGCTTTTGATCGAAACGGTGTTCACGCAGCTGATGTTGGATAAGGGTTACCTGGCTTCGGCGCTGATCTATGTTTCGACCGCACACAACCGGAAGACAGTTGAACGGTATATTCAGACGGCGGATACCGTTTTGGCGGCGATCGCAAAAGCGCGGGAGGAAGGTCGTCTTGAAAAAATGCTCAAGGGGCCCATCCATCACTCAGGCTTTAAGAGGCTGACTTGAAAAAAGAAAAATTCCCAATTTCGCGCATCGGCTTGGGGACGGCCCAATTCGGCCAGGACTATGGCTACTCCAAAAAACTTGGTCAAAACGAGGTGAACGCCATTTTAAACGCCGCTTTTGAAGCGGGAATCACCTTTTTGGATACGGCCAGGGAGTACGGCGACAGCGAAAGCAAGATAGGCGCGTATATGCGGGAGTCCAAAAGAACCTTTGTTGTGGGAACGAAATTGGCCAGGATCGATGAAGAAACCTCCAAGGATGAAGCCAAGATCAGGTTCCTATTGAGCGATTCCATCATTCGATCCAAAGAGGCTCTCAACACGAACCTTATCCAGTTATTGTTGTTGCACCAGACCGAGGATTATATCGTTAAGAATGATAAATTTTGGTCGGCCCTCAAGGGCCTAAAAAAATTAATGCCGAATTTTGCCATCAAATTCGGTGTTTCTGTCTATGACCCGGGGCCGACGATGGAAATGATCAGCAAGCACGGAGAGGACATCGATTGTGTCCAGGCGCCTTACAATGTGGCGGACCGCCGCTTCGAGGCTTTGGCGGGACTGTTCCAAGAGAACGCGATCGTGTTCGTCAGCCGTTCGACATTCTTGAAAGGAGCGCTGGTGGAGGCCGGGCTGCCGGAAGAGTTGAGAGGTTTGGAACCCGTCCGGAATAAATTGAAGGAACTCTCAAAAATATCGGGCCTGTCCGCTTCGCAGCTTCTGACGCATTTTGTGCTGGATGCAGGTTTTATTGATTGCACCCTGACAGGTGTGCGTTCCGTGGAGCAGTTGCGTAAAAATTTAGAACTGAATAGATCAAGAGAGGGGTTTTTGAAGGTAAAGGAAGAATTATCAAAGCTCGAATTAAGAGACTCATTTTTAATAGACCCCAGGCAATGGAAAGCTTTATGACCCTCGCCATCGTCCAGGCACGCATGGCTTCCACGCGGCTCCCGGGCAAGGTGATGCGGGAAGTAATGGGCAAGCCGCTTATCGGGCACCTGATCGAACGTCTTAAATATTCCAAAAAGATCGACAAGATCATTGTGGCGACATCCCTCGACCCTTCCA
>JANNFA010000128.1:0-15717 GCA_031379345.1 Candidatus Omnitrophota bacterium
GCTTCGAGCAGGCTTTGAACGAGTTCTTTCGACATGACAGGTTCCTTCTTTCTTTTTAAGGGACGCCTAACCCTAATGGTGTGAAGGGCTTAGGTACGGTGCAACCCGTTATCCCCACAGCTTTTATTTCCAAGCCCCCATGAGCCCGGATGACTAGGCGTTATTATAGCACTGGAAAAAAGCGCGTCAAGGCGATAGTCTAGAGCCCCATGAAGCCCTCTTTTGACGATTCGACTCTGCGCCCAGGCTGGTTCGGAAAGCTCGCCTACCGCATGCTTCCCTTCCGCCGGGAAGTCATCCTCCAGAATATGGAGACCGCCTACGGTAAGATCCTCACACCCGAAGAGAGAAAGAGACTGGCGCAAAAATTCTACGAACACCTCTGGCTCACTATTTTCGAGAATATCCGTATGGGGTGGATGAGTCGAAAACGGATGAAAAATATGCTGCGCGTCGAAGGCCGTGAGAACGCGATGAATGCCTCGGCTCAAGGCAAGGGTGTCATCCTAATGACCTGCCATATCGGCAACTGGGAGATAGGTCCCATCATGTGCGCGGAACATTTCAGTGAGTTCAAAGGCCGCTTCCATGTGCTTCGCCGCCAGATCGTGAACAAAACCGTCGAGCGCCTCTTATTCGGCCGTTACCGCACCGCAGGACTCAACGTACTCCCCAAGCGCAACAGCCTGGACCGCATCCTCGAAGTGCTGGCCTTGGGCGACGCGGTCGTATTCATCATGGACCAGCATGCGAAACCGAGAAAAGACGGCATCATCGTGGATTTCTTCGGAAAAAAGGCAGGCACGTTCAAAAGTTTGGCCATCATCGCGGGCGGAAGCGGCGCGCCGGTGGTCCCCGCTTACGGCTACCGCGAAAAAAACGGCAAGCACGTGATGAAGTTCATGAAGCCGTTGGAATGGATCTCCGACCCGGATTACGACAAGGAATTAGCGCTGAATACCCGCCGCTACAATGAAACCATCGAGAAAATGATCGGCGAACATCCCGAACAATGGATGTGGATGCATAAACGCTGGAAGATCAAAGACTCCGACCTTCAAACCCTGAACTAAGCATTCGGACGTAAGTTACGGATGCGGAGTTATCGCGATGACCGTGATAACCCGACCCTTTGTCGGCGGCTTTTTGGCCGAGCCATAAATCCAGAATATTCTGTAGGCCCCAGGAGTCTTATTCTGCGCGTAAGCTTCAAGGACTTTTCCTGACGGGTCTATCGGGTTTGGAATAGAATCATATTCGTGGGTGTGGAGAGAAGGGTGTTTGGGATTGGTTTGAAGAAACCCCAGCGCTTTTTTAACCTGCTTGGTCAAGCCGGCATCGCGGGCCTGTTCAATCTTTTTTAAATCCTCGTCCGCCGAGACGGTGAATTCAAGCTGAAACATTATTCGTCGTCTTTGGCGTACTTAGAGTAATCCTCCCTGGCCTTCCTGACCCTGCCTTCTTGGGCGTCCTTAAAGCCCTTCCGAACGGCACCGATAACGGCCTTGTTCTTATACACCCAGGCCTCGCTTGCCGGGACGGTTACCTGGGGGTCTAAAATAATCTGTCCGGCTGAGTTCTGGTAAACCTTATAGGTCGTCGCCTGAGCGACTTCGACTTTGCCCAGAGTAACCCGGTGCTTGAAATCGGGCCTTACTTCGGAAACCTGCTTAAAGTCCTTTTCTTTTAATATCTGCGCTATGGTCATGGCTTTTCTCCTAATCAAATTATACACGAAAGGTGGGAAATAGCAATAGGTGGGAAAGTGGGTAATACCTACTAAGCTCGGCACGGCCCCCTTTCCCCATGGCCGCTAACCCCTGCCATCTATACGGCCGGGCCGGACCGCGTCCGGTTAGGCTTAGACCCTGAACTGAAGTTCGTAGAGACGGCGATAGATGCCGTCGTGTTTCACAAGTTCGTCGTGACTCCCTGTTTCGGCGACCTTCCCCCCCTCTAAAACCAGGATCCGGTCCGCATTTTTAATCGTGGAAAGCCGATGCGCGATGACCAGCACCGTGCGGCCCTTCATCAGATTGTGGATGGCTTCCTGCACGAGCATTTCTGATTCGGTATCGAGCGCCGAGGTCGCTTCATCGAGGATGAGGATGGGGGGATTCTTCAGCACCGCACGCGCGATGGAAAGACGCTGACGTTCGCCACCGGAGAGTTTCATGCCGCGGTCGCCGATGATGGTCTGATACTTATCCGGCAGGCGCATGATGAAGTCGTGGGCATTCGCAACCTTCGCGGCGTGTTCGATGTCTTTATGGCTCGTTTCCGAGCGGCCGTAGGCAATATTGGCACTCACGGTATCGTTGAACAAAACAGTTTCCTGCGTCACGAGCCCGATCTGGTCGCGCAGAGACCGGAGCGAAACCTTCCGGAGGTCGACGCCGTCGATGGCGACCGTCCCTGTAACCGGATCATGAAAACGCGGGACGAGATTCACCAGCGTCGTCTTGCCGCCTCCGCTAGGCCCCACCAACGCGACGATCTGCCCCACCTTCACGGTGAAATCGACATTGGAGAGCACTTTCTTTTCAGGCTCATAGCTAAAGTTGACGCCACTGAAGCGTATTTCGTTCTTAATCGGCACAAGCACGGCCGCGCCGGGCGCGTCCTCGATCTCATTCGGTGTGTCGGTGATCTCAAAAACACGCTCCGCGGCCGCCAGCGCCTGCTGGTTGATGCTGTGCACGCGTGAGAGCCGCTTAAAGGGCCGCAGGAGCGAGAACAACGCAACCAGGAAAGCGATGAAAGCACCCGGTGACATCCCGTTCACAATCACTTCCTTACCGCCTATCCAGAGCACAATCCCGAAAGACAGGAACCCGACAAACTCGGTGAGCGGACTCACAAATATCATGCGCCCGATAGACATCATCATGGTTTTGTAGAAGGCTTGATTCTGTTTGCGAAATCGCTCTTTTTCGTAATCCTCCATTGAAAATCCCTGGACGATGCGGATACCCGAAAAAGTCTCGAAAAGCGTCGTGTTTATCTGCGCGACCTGCTCCTGGCTTTCGCGGCTTATTTTTTTAAGCCTCCGCCCCACCCGCATGACGGGTACCACGATCATCGGCAGTAAGACAAAGATCAAAAAAACAAGCGACCACGGGATCCCGAAGATCCCCCTTACAAACAAAAGGACAATGAGATTCACGACGATCTGGATGGGCTGAAACAAAAAATCCGCCAAACCTTCTGAAATGGCGTCGCGGACGATGACCGTGTCGTGCGTGATGCGAGAGACGAGCACACCCGCCTGCGAGCGCCCGAAGAAACTAAGCGGCAGATGGATCATCTTGCGGTAGACCTCATTGCGAAGGTCGCGGATGACCTTTTGGCTCACACGATTCATAAAATAGGACTGCAGGAACTCAAAAACTAAGCGTAAAAGAGCCAAGGAGAGCGTCCAGAAAATAAGTTGGTTGAGCAAGACGCCCCGCGGCATCGCATTGATGCGGTAGACCCAATCCAGGAGAAAAGGGGGTAGTTTATCCTGATGGGGAACCATGATGGGTTTGCCAGCAAGCACCGTGTCCACAAAGGGGATGATGAGCCCAGCGGCAGGCAGTCCAGACAGCAACGAATTGACCGCCATCGAGGAATAGGCGACAGAAAGGTCTTTGAAATGGGGTGTTACGTAGTTCACAAGACGTCTGTAAGTGGTCATGACCCAATAGTATAGGACAAGCCGTTCCTGTATGCTAGAATATCTACTTATGCTGAAACCAGTGCGTATCGCCGTCATCGGTTGTGGAAAATTGGGCTCCCGCCACGCCGAAGTCTACTCTAAAATACCAGGAATTGAGCTTGTCGGCGTATGCGATACCCACGCCGAGAAGTCGCAGGAAACCGCCCGGCGCTGCAAAACCAAGGCCTTCAAAAATCACCAAGACCTGCTCAAACTTGTCGATGCGGCCAGCATTGTAGTCCCCTCTCACAAGCACTACCCTATTTCCAGAGACTTCATTGAAAACGGCGTGCATCTCTTGATTGAAAAACCAATCACGACAACCTTAGAAGACGCTGACGCCCTGCTCGCTCTGGCCGCCCAGCACCGCACCCTCATCCAGGTCGGTCGTATCGAGCGCTTCAATTCGGCCATCCGCACCATCAAAGGCATCATCAAGAACCCGCGCTTTATCGAATGCCATCGCCTCGGGCCTTACGACCCGCGCGTCGCCGATGTCGGCGTCACGCTTGACCTCATGATCCATGACATTGATATCGTTTTAGACCTCGTCAAGTCACCTGTGAAGCACATCGACTCGGTCGGCGCCTGCATCCTTTCAAAAACCGAGGATATCGCGAACGCGCGTGTCCGTTTTGAGAACCAGGCTGTCTGCAATCTCACCGCCAGCCGCGTGACGCCGGACATCCAGCGCCGCATCCGCATCTTCCAGGACAATGCCTATATTTCGCTCGATTATGTGAGCCAGGAAGCCCAGATCTACACAAAAGACAACGGCACCATCCACCACAAGAAGATCGACATCACCAAAGCAGATTCCCTGAAAGAGGAACTTTCGGACTTTATTGAATGCGTGCGCTCGAACAAGCGCCCGCTCGTGTCAGGCGAAGAAGGCCGTGAAGCATTGGCCGTCGCCCTCGAGATCTCGAAACAGATCCATTCGACGAACCCGGTTCCCGCAGGTCATGTTGGCTGATAGCGCTCTTGCGCTGAAGAAACTCTACATCGTCGCCGGAGAAGCCTCGGGCGACCTCCACGGCGCCAACCTTATCCAGCATCTACGCGCCCGTTCCTCCTCTACGCTTGAGATATACGGTGTCGGCGGCGATAAGATCCGCGAGACCGGCGCTAAAAATTTCTACGACCTCGCCCATTTCCATGTGACCGGCATCACGGCCGCCATTAAAAAACTTCCGGAATATAAAAAGGCCTCTAAAACTATTTTTGCAGGGATTGAAAAGACCCGGCCGGATCTCGTAGTCCTCATCGACAACCCTGGTTTCAACCTGCACCTGGCCAAAAAAATCCATGCCCTTGGCATTCCCATCGTCTATTTTATCGCGCCGCAGGTATGGGCGTGGGCTCCCAAGCGCGTGTTGACCATCAAAAAATACATTAAAAAGGTGCTCGTCGTATTCCAATTCGAGAAGAAGTTCTTTGAAGACCACGGAGTGCCGGTCGCTTGGGTGGGGCACCCCCTAAAAGACCTCGTTCAAGGCATCTCTGCGGGAGCAGCGGACGGCAAGAGCCGCAAGAGCCTCGGCCGGGTCATTTCTCTTCTACCCGGATCACGGAAAGGTGAGATAAAATCTCTATTGGACATCTTTCTTAAGGCGGCCAAACGTATCAAAAGCGTTCTCCCGGGCACGGCGTTCGCTCTCATCAAAGCTCCGACCCTCCCGCGAGCTGTCTACGAAGAGAGGCTTAAGAAATTCGATTTCCCCATCCAGATCGTGGAAAAATACTCTCATGACGTCATCCGAGACTCGGAATTAGCCATCGCCTGCTCGGGCACCGCGACACTGGAATGCGCCATCCTCGGGACGCCGATGATCGTGGCGAATAAAGGCAGCCTTATCACATACGTCGCCGCGAAAAGTCTCATCAAAGTTAAATTCCTGGGTCTGCCGAACCTCATCTTGAACGAAAAAAAATTCCCGGAACTTCTTCAATTCGACGCCACGCCGGAGAAAATAGCCAAAGAGGCGGTGCGCATCCTCACTGACAAGAAGATCCATGACGCGATGAAACGCGATTGCGAAGAAGTCTCTTCCCGCATCGGAGAAACCGGCGCCTCCGCCCGCGCCGCCGACGAAATTCTCTCCTTACTCTAAAGCGAAGGCTTTGAACTTGGTGTGAATCTGATCGCGGACGTTGCGGAACTCTTGGAGGGCTTTGGGGTCCGGGAAGGACCAATGGAGCCTCTGGGAAGGCCCCGGAAATACGGGACAGACGTTATTCGCCTTGTCGCAGACAGTGATAATGTAATCAAAATTTTTTCCTATAAATTCTTTCACGTGCTTTGAGCGGTGTTGTGAAATATCTATACCTATCTCTCCCATTACCTGGATAGCCAGGGGGTTCACCTTGGAAGGCTCTGAGCCCGCGCTCTCGACCTCGAACTTTTCCCCGCCATAATGTCTTAAAATTCCCTCTGCCATCTGGGAACGACAGGAATTACCGGTACAAAGAATCAAGACTCTCGTTTTCATATTTTTTTCAGGATCGCCAATAATCCAACGGCGGACAGCCCTCCAATAAACTGGCTTCCCCAATAGACAAAGACCAGTGAAGAAGGGAGCCTTTTTGTCACGACGGACGCCAGCGTCACCACCGGATTAAAATGGGCCCCGGAGATGTTGCCGACGGCAAAAATCATCAGGCCTATCACCAAGCCCCATGCGATAGGGATACAGAAGGCTGGAACGATACCCCTCTCGACGAGCAGGCTACTGCCGCCCCCGACGAAGATCATCGCAAACGTACCGACCATCTCCGCGAGGGCTTTAGGCATCAGCACTTGCAGCATCCGCAACCTCCGCAACAAGGCTTCTTTTGAGTCTTCTTCATTTTCATCACCCCCTATGTTTAATATCTGCATAAGCAGATATATTAATTAAAAAAATTATCGGCAACAAGCCACGAGACAACTCTTTTTTTTACGAAACTCTCCGAGATCCTTCCTCAACTCGCCGAATTCCCCTCGGGCTCCACCCCATATCTCGATCATAGCCCTCCGTACCGAAGTGCCTAATGGGGATAACTTGTAATACATCCACAAACCTCCCCTTTTACTCTCCACCAGCCCGGAGCGCCTTAGGTAGGCCAAATGCCGCGACATCTTGGACTGCGGTTCTTTAAGAACCCTCATGAGGTCGCAGACGCAAAGTTCGCCCTCCGCCAACAGGTTCAATATACGGATACGGGTCTCATCGGCCAGCGCCTCAAATACGACTTTAGAGTCTTTGAGTTTCATACAAATAGTATATCTGCTTAAACAAATATAGTCAAGCGGCACACCTGTCCGCGGCCCGGAGGAGAAGACGACGGCCGCATGACCTACTTATTATAGGACTGGGAGCTGATTGGTGAGTTCGTATTCGGTGATCTGGGCGCAGTACTTGGCCCATTCGATCTTTTTGTTCTCGATAAGCGAGTGGTAGATGTGCTCACCGAGAGCGTCTTTCAAGAACTTGCTCTGCTCGGCGAGCTTGATGGCTTCACCGAGACTTTGAGGAAGAAGTTTTGGGCCTGTGTGGCCGTTGGCTTCGACAGCATCTGGTAATTCGAGACCCTGCTTGATACCTTCCAGTCCCGCCGCTAACATCACAGAGAAGGCCAGATAAGGGTTGCAGGCTGCGTCAGGAAGCCTGAGCTCCGCGCGCATCGACCGCTCGTCCCTGGATTGAGGCACGCGGACAAGCGCCGTGCGGTTTTTTTTCGCCCAGAACACATAGAACGGCGCCTCAAACCCGGGTACCAGCCTCTTGTAGGAGTTGGCCCACTGGTTCGTCACGATGCACATCTCGGGCGCATATTTCAAAAGACCCGCGATATAGTGCTTGGCAACCTTGGAAAGATGGGTCTTGTCGCTCTTGTCGAAGAAGGCATTCTTGTCGCCTTTAAATAGCGACTGGTGGACATGCATCCCGCTGCCATTCACGCCGGCTATGGGTTTAGGCATGAACGTGGCGTAGACTCCGTTCTTCTGAGCGATCTCTTTGACCACAAGACGATAGGTGATGGCATTGTCAGCCATCGTGAGCGCGTCGGTATAGCGAAGATCGATCTCATGCTGAGAAGGCGCGGCTTCATGATGGCTCGATTCGACGCCGATACCCATCTCCTCCAACGTCAACACCGTCTCACGGCGCAGGTCAGAACCGGCATCCAGCGAGGTCAGGTCAAAATACCCCCCCTGGTCTAACACCTTCGTTCCCTCGGCGTTCTGGAAATAAAAAAACTCCATTTCGGGACCCACGTAGAAAGTGTATCCCTGGTCAGAGGCTTTCTTCAAAACTCGCTTCAAGCATTGGCGCGGGTCACCATCAAAAGGATTTCCCTGCACATTGCGAATATCGCAGAACATGCGTGCCACCGCGTTTTCCTTGGGCCTCCAAGGCAAAAGCTGGAAAGTGGACGGGTCTGGGAAAGCCCGCATGTCGGATTCATCGTTACGCGCGAAACCCTCGATGGCGGCTCCATCAAATATCTTTCCCTCATCCATCGCCTCTTTCAGCTCATCGACCGTGATAGCAAAACTTTTTAGAAGACCGAGGATGTCCGAAAACCATAGCCGGATGAACTTTACATTGTGGTCCTGCGCCTGGCTAAGGACATAGTCCTTGCTCTTCTTGTCGAGGGATAAGCCTGAACGGCCTGTTTTAGTCTTTCGGGATTGTGGCATGAGAGAACGATTTTAGCAATTCAGCCTCTAAAGAACAAGAGCCAGACCAGAGTGAAAACAGGGATCAAAATGGGCAAGCTATACTTGAAAAAGTAGCCAAAAAAACTGGGTGTTTTTACCTTCGACTGGTCGGCGATGGACTTTACGAGAAAGTTGGGCCCATTGCCGATATAGGTCACCGCGCCAAAGAATACGGAACCCACGCTGATGGCTAATATGTAGTGGGAATGATGCACAAGGAGCTCTTGGACGGCCGCATGGCCCGAGAGATCTCCAGAACCAAACAATCCCAGTGCCGCACTTAGGAAGTTCAAATAGGTCGGGGCATTGTCCAGGACCGCGGAGAGAACCCCGCTCCCCCAGTAAAACTGACCTGGGCTTTGGATGCCTATTTCCGCAGCATGATGCTCAAGCCATTCGAGCGCGGGAATCATCGTCGCAAAAATACCCACAAAGAGGATTGCGACTTCTTTGATGGGGCCGAAATTAAACTTGTTACTCTCGTGCACACTGTTGGGTGTCGTCTTATAGGACAAGAACGCGGCGAGCAGCATGATCCCTTCCCTTAAAAAAGGGGGGTGGTTTAAAAAAACGGCGCCGATGATCATCGCCAGAAAAAATACATTATGAGCGCCCAGAAATTTCCATTCTTCGTGGGCAGTCTCTCTTTGACGCACCCCTACAGGCGCTTTCCTGAAATTCAGGCTATCTAGCACAAAAAAAATACCCAAAAGAATCCCAATTGTAAGAAGCCAGATGGGCCAGATGTGTTCAAACACCCAAAAAAAAGGCACCCCTTTCAGATAACCCAAAAAAAGAGGCGGATCGCCGATGGGCGTAAGGGCTCCCCCCACATTGCTGACGATAAAGATGAAAAAAACGGTATGAAAAGCCGTGATTCGGTATTTGTTCATACGTATCCATGGCCGCACCAGCACCATAGAGGCGCCGGTTGTGCCCAGGAAGTTCGCCAGGATCGCGCCAATGGCCAAAAACACGCAGTTTACGAGCGGCGTGGCCTCTCCTTTAACATTGATATGGATGCCGCCTGACACGACAAACAAGGAGCCGATAAGACAGATAAAGCTGAAGTATTCCAGCCCCGTATGCCAAAGCACGGATGTATCGCGGACCTGGAAAATGTAATGGCCGACCACGAGAAGGCCGAGGCCGAAGGAAACAGCCATGAAGTTTTTTTCCCACCAATGCTTTTGCACAAGAGGTAGGACGGCAATACATGCCAGCAGGGTAATAAAAGGAATCGCCCAGAGAAGCTCTTTAACCATAACCCGATTATATCCTCTAAAAAAACCGCCGAGGAGAAAATCTCCCCGGCGGGATATCGCTGACTTTCTGTCCTTCTTAGATTGCTTTGGTACCTTCTTCGCCGGTACGGATACGCACCACGTTCTCGACGTTTGAGATGAAGACCTTCCCGTCGCCAATCTCCCCTGTCTTGGCTGTGCGGGAAATGGTATCGACGATCGTCTTCACTTCGCCGTCATTTGCGAAGATGGTCAATAAAACCTTGGGCAGCAAATCCACTTTGAACTTACGGCCACGGTAGGTTTCCGTCAATCCGCCTTGCTTGCCATGTCCACGGAAAGTGAACACCATCATTCCTGGACAACCGGCCGCGTCCAAGGCTATCTTGACCTTTCCGAATTGTTCTCTCCGAATCACTGCATCTATGCGTTTCATGTCGCTCGCTCCTTCGATTATTTCTGTGGGAGAGAGGTGATTTCGTCGTAGTAGGCATAGGCGCCCACTTCGGGAATATCCAACCCATCTCTCTCAACCGTTGAGGGAACGCGTAACCCAAATATCGCGTTCTGTATTTTGAAGAAGGCGTAGCAGACCACGAAAACAAAGATACAGCAAGTCAGGACTCCCACGCTCTGGGCGTAGAGCTGACTGGCATCTCCATGAAACAGGCCTTTAACTGCTCCAGGAACCCCGTTCCAGCCATCCCCATAAGTGCCATCGGCAAAGAGCCCCAGACTTAAACAGCCCCATGCTCCATTCACGCCATGCACTGAAATCGCGCCGACCGGATCATCGATCCCAAGTCTTTCAAAAAAGAACACAGATTCGACGACCAGCCATCCGGCAATCGAGCCGATGATGACGGAAGAAATACTGTCGACGAATGCGCAGGGAGCCGTGATGGCCACAAGACCAGCCAAAAGTCCATTGCACATCATGCTCGGGTCGGGCTTCCCGAATCGCATCCACATATAAAGTGTCGCAACGATCGCGCCACCCGTACCCGCCAACATCGTATTGACTGCGACCACACCGATGCGCAGGTCTGTGCCAGCAAGCGTACTGCCCGGATTAAAACCGAACCAGCCGAATGCCAGAATAAATGTACCGGCAATAGCCATCGGCAAATTATGTGCCGGGATTGCGTTCGCTGAACCATCTTTATTGAACTTGCCGATACGAGGTCCGATTACCATCGCTCCGGCGAGAGCACAAACACCGCCCACCAAATGCACGACCGAAGAACCGGCAAAATCCACATGCCCATGCCCTAAGCCAAAATTCTTTCCAAGCTGAGAAAGCCAGCCGCCGCCCCAAACCCAGTTTCCAAAGAGCGGGTAGACCAACATGGAGATAAAAAAGCCATAAACCATGAACGCCGAGAACTTCCAACGTTCTGCCATGGCGCCGGTCGGGATCGTAGCCGTCGTATCCATAAACACCATTTGAAAAAGGAACAGCGTATAGATTGCGACGTCATAAGATGTCCCCGCGAGGAAAAATCCCTTTGCCCCGAAAACTCCAAAATCTTTTCCAAACAGGTGCCAGACCACTTCGTGGTCCAACGCCGCAGTACCGCCGCCTAGCACAGACAAGCCACCGACGCCCCCGAACATCAAGGCAAAACCACATATCCAGAACCCAAGCATGCCGACTGGGTAAACCATGAAGTTCATGGCCATTGTATGTGCCGCGTTCTTGAACTGGCACAGACCGGTCTCCACCATTGCGAAACCTGCCTGCATGAACATGACAATAAAACCAGTCAACAAGACCCACATCATATTGATCGATATCTTGTTATGACCCGCTGTCGCTCCGACCTCCGCAAGCGTTGGCTGCCCCGGTATGGCTGCTGTAACATCCGCGATCGTCCCGGTATTGGCCCCGGACGGATCGCTGGCGGCCCAGACCGGCACCGTGCACCATATCGTCAGCAAAAGGCCCAAGCCGAGCAGACCTCTCACTATTTTCTTCTTTCCTGAACTTGCCATCATAATCCCTCCTAGTTGTTCAACTAAGAAGGAGTATACGGATTTGTGTTACAGGATTGTTTCGTATAAATAAAGGTCGTGTAAGGCGTGTCCGCCACGCTTTGTGGCGGAAATCAGTCCTGGGAGATGAATTTGTAGCCGATATTGCGGACGGTCTCGATGTACGTTGCGGACTTTCCTTCGATCTTGGAGCGGAGCCGACGGATATGAACGTCGACCGTACGAGTCCCGCCATAGTACTCATAGCCCCATACCTTGTTAAGCAGGACTTCCCTCGTAAAAACGGTTCCGGGGTTCGTACACAAAAACTTTAGGAGCTCGAACTCGGTGTACGTCAGGTCTATCTTCTTGTCAGCGACACGCGTCTCATACTTGGTAACATCGATACGAATTTTTCCGCGTACGATGAGGTCTTTCTGGTCGACCTTGTGCAGACGCTTAAAAAGATGTGTGACACGCGTTACCGCCTCGGCGATGCGCAGAGGACGATACAGCACTTCCTGAATCCCTGAAGGCAGGTCCGCCGTCTTCATTTCAGACTCATCCAATAGAAGCGCCATCGCCGTGTCTTGGACTTGATGTTCTTTCTTGATGCTATAGTAGAGGTCGATGAGCTCAAAGTAGCTTGCCTTGGGGTTAAGGATAATTAGGTCGGGATCGCGTTCGACCACGGCATTCACAGAAATGCCGTTCTTGGGGACAAGGATTGTCGTGAAATGTGTTTCCTTCTTGAGCGCTTCCTTGAGCTCTATTCCCTGTTTATTCTGGTCACCAATGATCAGGATTGTGCCTACCATAGTTTCTTCTAGACTCCCACGACGCAAAGACCGGCGCGGTTGGCCTCTTCAATAAATTTGTCTTTTGAAAGCAAGATTGTCCGACCTGCCTCCACTCCCAGCACCGCTGCCGAAACACTTCGAAGTGTCTCGATTGTATCAGGACCCACACAAGGCAGGTCAAAACGAAGAGCTTGGTTTGGTTTGGAGACTTTAACAACCACGATGCCACTGTGTGCGAGTTCGCCGCCGCGCCGGATGGCTTGGTCCGTGCCTTCCAGCGCTTCTACCGCGACCACCACACCGTCTTTAACCACAACTGTTTGTCCTATGTCCATCCGCCCCACATGCTTGGCGGTCTGAAAACCAAGCTTCAAATCCTTTTTTTCTCTCTCAGAAAGTTTTCGGCGCGTCATCACGCCCTTCGGGGCAAGAGTATCTTTTAAAAAGCGGCGCGAGTCCAGCACCGAAGCGCCACATTTTAATTTCAAAAGCAACTCTAAAGAACGAAGAAGGTGGTCATCCCCCTTATTCGAGCTCTGCCGCAGAAAATCTGAAGCGGTCGCATCCAGCTTCAAGGAGGTGTCGTAAATACGTTTTTTTGGGATGCTGCCCGCCAGCACCACTTGTTTTATTTTTTTTTCCCTCAGTAGATCCAGCAAGCGGCCGAGTTCACCGAGTCCGACATAATGCGCCTCAGAGGTGAACTCCTCGACCCGTCTGTCTGTGATTCCTTCCACGCCAAACAGGATTACCGGCCTCTTCACCGAAAGCGCCGCCTTTGCGAAAAGCATCGGAAAACTGCCCTGACCTGCGACCAGACCTATCGGGCCCTCTGCGGCCGTGCGGCTCCACATGACTACTCTTCTTCATCCTGAAGGCCGGACGAGTGGGCACGGGTGACTCCACGCTTAGACTTTTCGAGGAATGAAAGGATAGTCTGTATGTCGGGATCGTTCTTAAAATCACGGCGCACCTGCGGAATAGAAAGAGCGAGGCTGGTATGGCCTCCGAAAAGTTCTTTGAGTGCGCGGCGAACGCGCAAGCGGCGCGCTGAATCAAATCCGGCGCGGCGGAGACCAACCGCGTTCAGGCCACGAAATTGCGCGGGACGGCCATCTGCCATTGAAAATGGAGCCACATCCATCACAACCTTGGAAAGACCGCCAATAATGGCCAGGCGCCCGATACGCACAAACTGGTGCACGCCCGTGAGGCCACCCACAACAACCCCATCTTCGAGAGCCACATGCCCGCCGAGTGTCGCCAGATTCGCCATGGTAATGTCATTCCCCAGGACGCAATCATGCGCGACGTGCGCACTTGCCATCAGCATATTCCGGGAACCGACTAAGGTTGTACCACCCTCTTTCATGCTGGCATGGATCGTCACCCACTCGCGGATGACATTGTCATCTCCGATGGAGACGGCCGAACGAACGGCCTTGGGTAGATGCGCTTGCGCGATAGTCCCGATCACAGCCCCCGGAAAAATCCGGCAGCGCGCGCCTATTTCCGTGTCGCCCTCGATATGTACATGACTTGAAAGCGTCGTCTCTTTGCCTATCTTCACTTGTGGGCCGATGATGGAATAGGGCCCGATTTCCACACCCTCATCGAGCCACGCTTCGGGAGAAACAATGGCTGTCGGGTGAATAAGCGTTCTTTTTTTTGTTTTTTTCTTCATGAGAAGACGCGCCATTGATTAGTCTGCCAAGCTGAACATGATTTCAGCTTCGCAAGCGATTTCATTTCCGACCCTCGCGACGCCCTTCACCATACCCACCCGCGATTTGAATTTCAATATCTCGACCTCAAGACGAAGCTCATCACCCGGCGAGACCACACGCCGAAAACGCGCTTCATTCACTGCAGCCAAATAAGCGATTTTTCCGCGATGTTCTGGTTTTGAAAGCATCAGTACGCCGCCTGTCTGCGCAAGCGCCTCGACCATCAATACGCCAGGCATGACGGGTCTCTGCGGGAAATGACCTTTAAAGAATTCTTCCTTGCCTGTCAATTTTTTTATGCCGACAATCGTTTTATCGGTCATCTCTACGATTTGGTCGACAAACAAAAAAGGTTCGCGATGAGGCAGGATCTTTTTGATGCCCTCTGTGTCTATCGGCAACTTGTTCTCCTTTTGTGCACGGATTGCTTCAACCAGTTTTTGGTTCAATCCGTGTCCGCTGCGTAATCCCGCCACGCGCCCGAGCACCGGGAACCCCAAAAACATGAAGTCGCCCAGGATATCCAACACCTTGTGCCGTGCGCACTCATCCGGAAAACGCAGTGAGCTCTGATGCGAACCATCCTCACGGACAACTAAGGTGTTCCCGGTGTTCGCGCCGAGCCCGAAACCCTGCCCCGGAAGCTCTCGAGCTTCCTTCTCAGTACAGAAGGTACGGGAGGGCGCGATCTCCTTCTCGAAGGTCTCGGGGCTTAGAGTGAAATCGACCTTCTGGTTCTTTAGATGCGGATGCTCGTAGTCGAGTACGTAACCGACGCTGAACTCTTCCGCAGGATAAATAGCGATAGACTTGAGATTATCATAACAAAAAATTGGCTCGGTTATCCTGTAAAAATCGCAGACCACGTTCTGCTCTATGATGCCCAGTTCCTTAAAAAGTTTCACAAAAGGGAGCGCGCTGCCGTCTAGACCCGGGACCTCCGGGCCGTCCACATCGATGGAGACGTTCGTCAATCCGAGCCCCCTCAACGAGGCCAGAAGATGCTCTACGGTAAGGATGCGCCGCTCTCCATCCCCAATCGCGCTGCATCGAAGCGATACCGCCGACGCACCGCGCTGTTGGAAACCAAGTTCCGCTACAGGCTGTCCATTCTGAAAAAAACGGATACCCTCTCCGGGCGCCGCGGGACGGAACGTGACCGTGCAGGGCTTACCGGTATGAAGACCTATTCCGGAAAGAAGTCCAGCATCAGCCAGCGTCTTTTGAAGCGCATAGGGGGACTTCACTTGACTTTCTTCTTCAGCTCCGCGAATTCCTTGAATAACTCGGGAAGGCGCGCAATGGCGGCGAATATTTTTTTCTGCTCCTGGATAGGCCGGGCCGGTTCGCCAAGCACGATCGTACCGGGGAGCACGGACTTTGAAACGCCGGACCGGGCGCCAATGACCGCATCGTGACCGATAGAAATATGCCCAACAAGGCCCGCCTGGCCGGCGATGATGACGCGGTCACCCACCTCTGTCGATCCGGAAATACCCACTTGCGAAACGATCAAACAATCCTCTCCCACGATCACGTTGTGAGCGATCTGGACAAGATTGTC
>JANNFA010000136.1:0-2081 GCA_031379345.1 Candidatus Omnitrophota bacterium
AGTACGTCGACTGCCGGGCATGCGTGCTTTCCAAAACGCGTACCCACGTGGTCTTTGGCAGTGGAAATCCCGATGCAAGGCTCCTATTTGTGGGGGAGGCTCCCGGGTTTGACGAGGACGCACAGGGCCTTCCATTTGTGGGGGCGGCGGGTCAGCTTCTCACCAAAATCATCCAGGCGATGAAGTTGACACGCGAAGACGTCTATATCGCCAATTGCCTCAAATGCCGTCCGCCCCAAAATAGAAATCCGCTGCCGGAAGAAATAGCTTCCTGCAGCCCCATCCTGCAGAAACAGATAGCGATTATTCAGCCCAAGATCGTTTGTGCGCTTGGAAAGTTCGCGGCGCAGACCCTTTTGGGAACGGAAGAGCCGATCAGCCGTCTTCGCGGACGTTTTTTTGACTGGCAGGACGGTATCAGGCTGATGCCGACTTTTCACCCGGCTTATCTTTTGAGGAACCCGGACGAAAAAAAATTGGTTTGGGAAGACATAAAAAAAATTATGAAAGAATTACAATGACCGCGTCTGGGACAGCGGAACCCTTGTACGCCGATATCGCGCTGGCCGTTCCTTCGGCCGGCGCTTTTCAATATTCGGTGCCGGAGGCGCTTGCCGGGAAGGTGCGGACGGGTCTTCAGGCGTTTGTGCGGATGCGGAACCGCCGCATGGTGGGGACTATCGTGGGGCTTTCCACTGTCAAAGTGGTAGAAGAGGTAAAACCGCTCGAATCCATTGTCGACGAACGGCCTCTCTTAGACGAGCGCATGCTAGCGCTCACAAGCTGGATGGCCGAACATTATTTTTGTTCCTGGGGTCAAGCCATCGACGCGGCACTGCCGGCTTCGTTCAAAAAAGGAAAGCTTTTCATCAAAAGCCGCTCGGCGAAGACGCGTGATGGGGTGGAGATAGAAGGTCCCAACGACCACCCGCTCACAACAGCACAAGACTCGGCCTATCGTCAGCTTCTGGAGGGTGCGGATTCTGGCGAGTCGCGTAGCTATCTCTTGCATGGAATTACCGGAAGCGGCAAAACAGAGGTGTACATGCACCTTATCCGCGAACTCTTAAAACGCGGCCGCTCAAGCATTGTGCTTGTCCCTGAAATTTCACTCACCCCCCAGACGATGAGCCGATTTTATTCACGTTTCGGGGATGTGGTGGCGGTCATCCACAGCCGCCTCTCGCAGGGCCGGCGCGTCGAAGAGTGGCACCGTATCCGAAGCGGAGAGGCTAAGGTCGTGGTCGGGGCTCGTTCGGCCGTCTTTAGTCCGGCAAAGAATCTCGGTCTTATCGTGCTCGACGAGGAGCATGAGACTTCGTATAAGCAAGGCGAGACCCCGCGCTATCATGCGCGTGAAGTGGCCCAAAAAAGGGCTGGGCTCGAAAATGCTCTCCTCGTGCTCGGCAGCGCGACCCCTTCTCTCGAAGCCTACTATGCCTCAGAACAAAAGAAGATTATCCGACTGAACCTTCCGGCGCGTATTGAAAATCGTCCGCTGCCCATTGTAGAAGTGGTGGACATGCGGCGCCAGCGGGAAGGCAAGCGAGAGAGCATCTTCTCGAATGTGCTCGAGGACCAGATGCGTCAGGCGCTTGGAAAAAAAGAACAGGTGATGCTGCTTCTCAATCGCCGCGGTTTTTCAACCTATCTGCACTGCTCTTCTTGCGGGTATGTGATGAGCTGCCCGCATTGCCGCATTTGCCTGACTTACCACACCGATAAATCAACCCTGCTGTGCCATGTCTGCCATCACCAAGTGCTTCCGCAGAGGCTTTGTCCGGGCTGCCAGAAGAATTACCTGCATTATTTTGGCCTCGGGACACAGAAAGTAGAAATGGAAGCGCGCCGTCTTTTTCCCGAGGCGCGGATCACGCGTATGGACACGGACTCGACTTCAAAAAAGGATGCTCACGCCAATATTCTACGCGCCTTCAAAAAGGGGGAGGTGGATATTCTCATTGGGACCCAGATGATCGCGAAGGGGCATGATTTTCCGAATGTGTCGCTCATCGGAGTTATTTCGGCCGACACGGCTCTTTATATTCCGGATTTCCGCTCCTCGGAGCGTACCTTTGATC